>VGIF01000070.1 GCA_016868015.1 Betaproteobacteria bacterium | reverse complement strand
GACTGGCGTATCTATGCCGATTTTGCCCAGTCGCTCATTGGCATCGCCCGCCGGCTTTATGCCGAGGAGCCGTTTGGCGTGGATTTGAAACAAACGGTCTATGCTCTGGATGCCAGCACCATCGATCATTCATGCTTTTAAATCGCTACTACTAGGCACCTGCGCCGCGATAGCAACTATTGCTTTGCCATACGTTTTAGCAATGGTAGTCCCAACAAGCGTTCTCATCTACGATGAAGGGGGGCCACCTCCTCCAAAGAGTTCTCTCGAGAAGCCCCAAACAATGCAGGATCTGGAAAAGGCTACTCGTGATGCCGAAGAACGCTTACGACGCCAGGATAAAACCCCGCCTCAACTGAACCAAATATCATGGACAGTCAGAAATTCGTTTTGGTGGTGTAGCTGGCTACCATGGTTGTTGCTACCGTTTCTCACAAGAATAAATCCGCGTTCGGCGAATGCACTGCTCGCAGTCGCGCCTCTAGCGATATTCGCAGTGCTTAGATGGGTATTGCCGATGGAGGCAATTCTCTCAGTGGTTTTTCTTTTTATCGGAATAGCCCTGCGCTCCCGTAGACCGAAGGAACCAGGCCCTGAGTTTTAATATCTCTTTAATGCACGAGGGATGAGACGATGGATTACCTTGAATTCACGTGGCGGCATTGAAGCAGAATACGTCCGGTTGCAAGAGACAATCCGGGAGGTGAACCCAAATGCCCGGTATGAGGAAGCGCGGCCTGAAAATTGGCGGCCTACTCAAGCAGACGTTAACGCCCTTCAGGTTAGATTGTCGCAAGAGGTAACGAACGCATCTGCTCGCGCTATTCATGAAGCATACAATCAATTGAGGGATATGATTCGAACCGGTAATACTCAGGGGATCGGGCACTTAAATCTGAGTTTCGCAGAATCACAACAGATTCTTGGAGGGGGAAATCCGGGAATTCATATGCATCATATTCGATCTGTCAGTCAATTCCCTACCTACGCCGGCCAAGTTACAAATCTCGTACCGCTGCGAACCAATCAGCACGTAGGCCCGACGGGAGTTCACTCTGGTGGTTTCATTGCCCCACCAAGTCCGTTTCAATAATCTCGACCCATTCAAGTTCAAGCTAAATGGCGAATACAGCCTTTGATATTTTGCTCATGCGTGCGCCACCGGGCGCAACAGGGATCGTACCCTATATATCGCGCTTTTCGGAAACTGACGTATTCACTGACGCAGGCAAAGCTATAGGAATTGCGAAACGGCAGTTTGTGGTTGGCGAAGATAGGTTTTTCCATGTTTTCTTCTCCCCGTTATTGGACCGCAGATCACTCGCGGGCGATCTACATTTAAAGGAAAGGTTACTTCGTGCGGGAAGTGCTTACTTAACAGTGAGCTTAGAGGGTGAGTTTATGCGCATTGTCCCAGACGACTATTATGACTTCTGGTCGTGGACGAATGGGGCTTCGCTTTTTGGTGGACACCTGCGCTTGCTAGGGTTAATCGACGACAAAGGATTCAATGGTGCCGGAGAAATCAGTGGCCCTGGGTCTATGGCTCTTGCAAATTCAGAACATCTGGAAATTACTGGCAACCGCTGTTTGATTTTTGGTAGCTATGGGTTTGACGGATCATTACTGGTGTTTATGAATGGATCGCCATCAGTTGCACGAATCGACAGAGTGACTAAGGCAATACTAAATAGTTGGGATTCGTTTTGGATCTTTCTCAGCAACGAGTTTGAAAGAATGGATGGACTTTTCGACAACGCTTACGTCGCCCGAGATATGAACACCGTCCCAATATCTCTTTAACCACATGCAGGCAGAGATGTCTGCTGATGGCTCGCACGTTGAGCCAGCACCAGGAGGATCGGGTCTCAGGTTTAGGATTCCAGGGACTGAAGCGGGTGATAGTGCTGAGAATCAAAGGGGCCAGGCTCGATTCAGCGCCACGGATCTGGGGTCAGGTCTTTGTTGCAGCATGGCAATGTCGCATGTTCCAGCAGGTGAGAGTCCCGCCCAGATAACCGCTAGCCACGAGAGCAAAGGGGCCAGGGTCGAATTAACCAGTAATTTACCTTAATATCAATAGCTTACAAATTTCAGCTCGACGGTGGGTGTGTAGCGGTTTATAGACCAAAACTGTCAGGTCTAGAATACCAGCAGAGCTAGCAGTGCGGTCGAGTGAATACCAATTCGGCGCACGACCCGCCTCGGCCGTGTACTTTTCGAGTGTGGTCGTATTCACCGGCTGCACGCTTCTAGGCTCAATCCGTGTTGGACTTTAAAGAAAGCCGGCATTGAACAACCAAATGTTGCGAGGGCGCATCACCAGCGCCGATGTTGATCGCGCTTGCTCAGGCGCACTGGTGCCAGCCGTGCTGGTCATGACAGGCCTCGCGTTGTGTGCGGCAGGTGTAAACCTCGCCTACGCGCAAACCAGCGACTACCCGCGCCGGCCGATACGCCTGGTGGCGCCAGTGGCGCCGGGTGGCGGACTGGACATCGTGACGCGCGCGGCGGCGCAGATGCTCACTGCGCGGTTCGGCCATTCGGCGATTGTCGACAATCGCCCCGGCGGGGGCACTGTCATTGCGATGGACATTGTCGCCAAGGCCGCGCCCGATGGCTACACGCTGTTTAGCGGCACCGACACTTACATGATGGTGGGCGCGTTAAAACGCGTGGCCTATGACGTGCGCACCGCCTTCGAACCCATCGCGCGCATGACGGCGCAACCGGCGGTGATGGTGATCGCGCCCGCGCTGCCGGTGAACTCGGTCGCGCAGTTCGTCGCCTACGCCAAGGCGCGGCCCAAGGCGTTGAGCTTCGGTTCGGCGGGCATCGGCACCAACGGGCATCTCGGGCTCGAACGCTTTAATCGGCTGGCGGGCGTGCACATCGTGCACGTGCCATACAAGGGCTCGGCGCCGGCGCTGCTGGACATAGTCGCGGGGCAAATACACATGGTGTTCGCGAGCACGATTTCGGCGAGCCCCTTCATCAAGTCGGGCCGCTTGAAAGCGCTTGCCGTCACCGGGCTCACACGCGTGGCCGCGTTGCCCGATCTGCCGACGATTTCAGAGGCGGGCGTGCCGGGCTTCAAAATGAGCAACAGTTTCAATCTGCTCGCGCCCGCGGGTACGCCGGGCGCCATACTGCAAATCCTCAACGACGTCGTTGCCGCGGGCATGCACGCGCCGGAGATGGCCAAACGCCTCGTGAGCGAGGGTTCGGAGCCGGGCGAGCGCATGACGCCGGCTCAGTTTAAACAGGTTATCGCCGCGGAGTACCTGGAATTCGAGCGCGAGTTGTCGAAACTCGACATCAAGTGGTGAGCAACGGCGCGTTGCGGCAAGCGCTGATTTGGCTTGCGCTTGAAACGGGCTTGCGTGAAATCATGACTACCGATGTGAATGATTTCGGACGCTATCGATTGCCGAACGGCAGCGCGCTGACCTTGCTGTAGCGCTCACTATACCTCTATACCACCCCCGCCATTTCCATCACCGCCTGCAACAACACATTACACCCCGCGGTGATGTGCTCGGGCCTGGCATCCTCGATTTCGTTGTGGCTGATGCCATCCTTGCACGGCACAAAAATCATCCCGGCGGGGCACACCGAGGCGAGATAAATCGCGTCGTGCCCCGCGCCGCTCACCAGTTCGCGGTGCGGGTAGCCGTAGCGTTGCGCCGCCGAGCGCACGGCGTTTTTGCACACCTTGGCGAACGGCGTGGGCGGGAAGTAGACCGTTTGCACCATCGTGTGCTCTAATTTTCGCGCGGCGCATTCGCGCGCGGCAGCCTCACGCACTTGCGTTTCCATCGCCGACAACTGCGCATCTGTGGGCGCGCGCAAATCGACACTGAAATGCACGGTGCCGGGGATGACGTTGCGCGAATTCGGCTCGACGCGCATATGGCCGACGGTGGCGCGGGTGTCGGGGTGGGCGCGGCCGATGGCATCGATCGCCGCGACGATTGGTGTGGCGCCCTGCAGCGCATCGCGCCGCAAGTGCATGGGCGTGGGCCCGGCGTGGGCGTCCATGCCGGTGACGGTGACATCGAACCAGCGCTGACCGAGGCCCCCGCTCACCACGCCGATTACTTCGTTGGCGTTTTCCAACACCGGGCCTTGCTCGATGTGGGCTTCGAAATACGCCGCCACCGGTTTGCCGCACTCGACATCGCCGGCGTAACCGATGGCATCGAGTGCCTCACCCATGGTCACGCCGTTGACATCTTTTTGCGCGCGCGCATGCTCAACCGTGAACTTGCCGGCGAACACGCCGGAGCCTTCCATCACCGGGGTGAAGCGTGTGCCTTCTTCGTTGGTCCACACCGCGATTTCGATCGGGTGGCGCGTGGTGATGCCGTGGTCATCCAGCGTGCGGCACACTTCCAGTGCGGCCATCACGCCGTAACAGCCGTCAAAGCGCCCGCCGGAGGGCTGTGTGTCCAAGTGGCTGCCACTGATTACCGGCGGCAGCGCCGAGTCCGCGCCTTCGCGCCGCGCGAAAATGTTGCCCATGCGGTCGATGGTGATGGCAAGCCCCTGCGCCTTGCACCACGCGACGAACTGGTCGCGCCCGGCTTTATCTTCGGCTGTTAACGCGATGCGCCTGACGCCGCCCTTGGGTGTCGCGCCGATTTGCGCCATGTCGGCGAGCGATTGCCACAGGCGTTCGCCGTTCACTGTTAGCGCTTGCAGATCGTGCAGCATGGTGTGCGTTTGTCGTTGAGATAGGCGCGCGGCGACAGTTTATGCTGCGCGAAGCGCAGAAATCACCGTCTTTTTAAATATCAATAAAATCAAATACTTACGATATTATTGTGTTTGGGGCTGTGCGACCCAGTGCGCGATCAACGCACGCTCTTCGTCGGTCATGCCGGTGAGATTGCCCGGCGGCATCACGCGTGTGGCCACCGTTTGTTGCGCAATCACCGCGGCTTGCGCGCGGATTTGCGCGGCGGTTTCGAGCACGACGCCTTTGGGCGCGGCGGCGATGCCGGCTTGCGTGGGCTTATCCGCGTGACAACTCGCGCAGCGCTGTGCAATCACCGTTTGCACGCGCGTGAAATCGGCGGGCGCGTTGGCCGACTCGTCGCGTGGCGACGGCAAACCCGCCCACGCCACCAGTGCCAGCAACACGCCCGCGGCGATCAAAGTCAGCGGTGATTGTTTGCCCTTGTGCCGATCGACAAACCACACGCGGATCAGTGCACCCGCAAGCGACAGCGCGATCAACAACGCCCAGTTGTAGCGATGGCCATAAGTGAACGCGTAATGGTTACTCATCATCACAAACAACACCGGCAGCGTGAAATAAGTGTTGTGCACCGAACGCTGCTTGCCGGCGGCGCCGAACTTGGGGTCGGGGTCGCGCCCGGCCGCGGCGGCGCGCACCATTTCCTTGTGGGCGGGGATGATCACCATCGCCACATTGGCGACCATGATGGTGCCCAACATCGCGCCAAAGTGCATGTACGCGCCGCGCCCGCCGAACACTTGCGTATACGCCCACGCCGCCAGGCACAGCAGCAGGAACAACACGCCGCTCAGTGCTTTGTCGTTGCGCGCCAGCGGCGATTTGCACAGCAAATCGTAAATAATCCAGCCGCCGGCGATGCTGCCGATGCCGATCGCGATCGCCGCCGTGCGCGAGAGCTCCGCCACGGCGCGGTCGATGAGGTACAAATCCGCGCCGACATAATAGACGATCACCAGCAGCGCAAAACCGGAAAGCCAGGTCCAATACGCTTCCCACTTGAACCAGTGCAAGTTCGCCGGCATCGCCGGCGGGCGCGAGCGGAATTTCTCCGCGCGGTAAAAACCGCCGCCGTGCACCGCCCACAGTTCGCCGCCGACACCCCGTTTAACGTCGCCATCGTGCTGGGGCGGTTCGAGATGGTTATCGAGCCAGATAAAATAAAAAGACGCGCCGATCCACGCGATGCCGACGATCATGTGCAGCCAGCGCACCAGCAAGTTGAGCCATTCGAGGGCGTAGGCTTCCATGTGTTTGTCGTTAGTTTCCCGTAATCATTGCGCCTGGGCGCCCGCGTTTTTGACTATGCCGCGCCAGCGTTCGATTTCTTGTGCGGCAAAACGCTGGAATTGCGTAGCGGCCATGAAAGCCGGCGTAATGCCGATCTCTTGCATACGTTGGCGCAACTGCGGCGAGGCGAGCGCTTTTCAGTGTCGCTGGAGATGCGCGCCACCAAGTCCGCATTCAGCCGGGTGGGTGCGGCAAGCCCAATCCAGTTTTCGATGATCATGTCGCGGTAACCGAGCTCAACGAACGTCGGTATGTCCGGCGCGAGCGGCGAGCGTTGCGCGCTGGTGACCGCAAGTGCGCGCACCATGCCGCTGCGGATAAGCCCGGTATTCCCCGGTAGCGGCGCAACCGCCGCCGGGATTTGTCCGCCGCGTAGTTCCTGCACCGCCTGCGCCGCACCCTTGTACGGCACATAATGGATTTGTATGGCGGCCCTGGCCTTAAGCACTTCTCCAGTCAGTTGATTGATCGGGCCGCCGGCCCCGAAACTGACCTCGTTGGGGCGCTTTTTCGCGAGCGCGACAAATTCCGCCAGTGTGCGCGTCGGCAGCGATGGATTCACCAACAGCACATGGGCATTGGCCCCCACATGCGCGATATAGGTGAAATCTCGCTGTGCGTCGTAACGCACCGTCTTGTGGTGCATGGCGGGCGCAATCGCTTGCGGCCCAACGTTGGCCATGAGCAGGGTATAGCCATCCGGCGCAGCCCGCGCCACCGCATCCGCGCCAATCATGCCGTCGCCGCCTGGGCGGTTTTCCACCAGCCACTGGGGCCCGCTGCCCGCAAGTTGCGGCGCCAATAAACGCGCGGCAACATCGCTCGCGCCGCCCGTTGGAAAGGTCACGACAATACGCACCGGTTTCTCCGGCCAACGCTCGCTTTGTGCGTGCACTGCCGAAATGGTCAACATCATTCCCGCTGCCGTGATCAAACAGCGAAACACCGTGTGGCCATTGACTTGCATAGCATTCTCCTTGGGTTGCAAACCAGTCTTTAGCCAAGCAACAATCGTGCCATTACGCGCTGAACTCCGCGCCGTCGTAAGTCGCCGCGAGGTGCTGGGTTCCCACGGCAAGCCGCGCACGCCAAAGCTCCAACTCCGCGACCAGCGTGTTTGGTGCCAACGGTGACAAATTCAAGCGCACCGCCTCGGCCGATTCAACACCGAAATGTTTGATGCCTGACAGGCGTTCGCCCGCGACCCAATCGCGGCACGCCGCGTACACGCCCAACCCGACGTCGGCCATGGCCGAGCCCGCGAACACGTCGGGATGGATTGACCCCCAATCACGAACGTTACCGATCAGGCGCACGCCGTGAGCGCGGCATGCGGCGATTGCGCCGGGGAGCGCGGCGTTTAGCATGGTAAAAATCAAATCGGCGCCGGCGGCGATTTGCGCTGCTACAACACGTGAGGCAACGGCGGCATCGTCTTGTGTGCCGCAGAACGTGGTGAGCAATCGCACCTTGCTGTTTGCCGCGGCCACCCCCGCGGCAAACGCCGCGCGCCCCAACAGGCCCGGCCGTACGCGGATGCCCGAAACATGGCCCACCACGCCGCTTTTGCTGAGCCGCGCGGCGGCGACGCCGGCGAGAAATGCCGATTGCTCCTGCCGTACTTCGTAGCTCGCGAGGTTGCCGCCATGCACGCTACCCTGGGTTACGACAAACTGCAAATCCGGGTAGGCATCGGCCACTTCGCGTGCCGCGCCGTCATTTTGTCCGCCATGCGCGATCACCAGCCGGGCGCCCGATTGGGCCAGCTCGCGCAAGGCGTGCAGAAGTCGCGCCGGCTCGGGCGGCACCTGGTCGATCACGGTAAGCGATAAATCGAACGCTGACTGCGCGCGTTTCAAACCGCGGTAGCCGTACTCCATATACCCGCCGTCGTCGAGTTTGCCCGCGAGCAGCGCGCCGACCGCTCGACGCGGCGATTCGCGCGTGGAATCGTTCATGGGGTGGTGTCTCGATACGGATGTGTTTTCAGCCAATGCCGCGCAATATCGATGCGCCGCGCATACCACACGCGCGACTTGCGGCGCACGTATTTGAGAAAGCGCTCCAGCGACGCAAACCGCCCCGGCCGGCCGATCAGGCGGCAATGCAAGCCCACCGACATCATGCGCGGCGTGTGGCGGCCTTCGGCGTAGAGCGTGTCGAAGGTGTCCTTCAGATAGGTATAGAACTGATCGCCCGAATGAAAGCCCTGCGCGGTGGCGAAACGCATGTCGTTGGCGTCGAGCGTGTAGGGGACGATCAATTGCGGTTTTCCGTAGCGCTGGTCGTACCACGGCAGTTCGTCGTTGTAATCGTCAGCGTCGTAAATAAAGCCGCCGTCTTCCACCACCAGCTTACGCGTGTTGGGGCTGGTGCGGCCGGTGTACCAGCCCAGCGGCCGCTCGCCGGTGACGCGTTTGTGGATTTCGATTGCGCGCTGCATGTGTTCGCGCTCGATATCTAGCGGCACGTCTTGATAGTTGATCCAGCGCCAGCCGTGGCTGGCAATTTCGTGTTGGTCCTTGAGGAACGCTTCGACCACGGCGGGGTGGCGCTCCAGCGCCATGGCGATGCCGTAAACGGTGAACGGCACTTCGTGGCGGCGAAACAGATCGAGAATGCGCCACACGCCCACGCGCGAGCCGTATTCGTAAATCGATTCCATCGACATGTGGCGCGCGCCGCTGATGGGCTGCGCGCCGATGATTTCCGACAGGAATGCTTCGGATGCCGGGTCGCCGTGCAACACGGCGTTTTCACCGCCTTCTTCGTAATTCAGCACGAATTGCAGCGCGATGCGCGCACCGCCGGGCCATTGCGCGTGCGGCGGGTGGGCGCCGTAGCCGATCAGATCGCGTGGATAGTGGTCGTTCATGGCGTGCCGCTGAGCAGGTCGACCAGGGTGAGCGCCACGACTTCGGTGGCTTGATACAAATCGTTAAGCACCAGTTTTTCGTCGGCGCGATGGCCGTTGGCTTCTTGCAGCGTGCGCGGGCCCGCGCCGTATAAAACCGTGGGCACGCCCGCTTCGCTGTAGTGGCGCGCGTCGGTGTAAAGCGGCACGCCGTGCGGCTGCGCGTCGATGCCCATCACGCCGCGCGCGTGGCGCTGAATCGCGGCGACCATGCGCGCCTGCCCGGGCAGCGGCACGAACGGCAATGCCAGCAGCACGCGCCGTACGTTGACGTGGATGCCGGGCCAGTTCGCCGCGGCCTGCCGGATGCGCTCGGTGAGCGCGTGTTCGGCTTGCGCTGGATGCTCTTCGGGGATGACCCGGCGGTCGAGGCGAAACACCACGCGGTCGGGCACGACGTTGGTGTTGATGCCGCCGTTGATCAAGCCGATCACCAGCGTGGGGCTGGTGATGCCCGCCACTGTCGAACGCGTCGCAGCCAGCGTTTTGCGATAGACGTAGAGATCGCCGATGATGGCATTGGCGGCTTCCAACGCATCGACGCCTTTGTCCGGCATCGCCGCGTGGCCGGAGACGCCCTGCACCGTCACCTCCAGATGCAAACAGCCGTTGTGCGCGGTGGTGATGCCATAGGCGAAGCCGGCGCAAACGGCATAGTCCGGCTTGCTGATGCCCCGTTGCAACAGCCACTGCGGGCCGATGGCGCCGCCCGCCTCTTCGTCGTAGGTGAAGTGCAGTTCCACCGTGCCATTCGGTGCGGCGCCACTTTGTTTGAGCGCGAGCAGCGCCCAAGTGTAGGTGGCGAAATCCGACTTGGACACCGCCACGCCGCGCCCGAACATGACGCCGTCGCGGATTAGCGCGCCGTAAGGGTCCATGCTCCAGCCGGTACCCGGCGGCACCACATCGCCATGGGCGTTTAACGCGATCACCGGGCCGCCGTTGCCAAAGCGCTCGCGCACGATGAGGTTGGTGCAGCTCACCATGCCGTTGGCCTTGACCAAATCTTCCGGCACGTAATGGGCTTCGACCTTAAAGCCGGCATCGTGCAATAACGCCGCGGCGCGATCCGCATGGCGCTGACAGTCACCGGCGGGATTGTCCGAGGGCACTTTGACCAGTTCGGCCAGAAAGCGCGTTTGCGCTTCGCGCTGCGCCAATAGAAAACGGTGGATGGCTGTTTGCGCCTTACTGCTCATGATTCTTGTTCCGGATTGAAGTTTTCGATAAAGCGTAGCAACACGCGTGCGCCGGCCTCGACATCGCCGAGGGTTACCGCTTCCGCGGGGTTATGGCTGATGCCCGCTTTGCAGCGCACGAACAGCATGCCGATGTCGCACAACGCCTGCATCGCCATGCCGTCGTGGCCGGCACCGCTGGGCAGGCGGTGTAGCGGGTAGCCTTGCGCCGTCACCGCGGCGTCAAGTTGTTGCATGAGCCAGGGTGCGCAGCCGGCGATCGCGTTCTCGTGCAAGGTGGTCATGGTGAGTGCGACGCCGCGCTCGCCGCAAATCGCCTGCAGCGAGTCGCTGAGGTCGCGCGCCGCGCGTTGCCGCTGCTCATCGGCGGGCGCGCGCAGGTCCAGCGTAAAGCGCACCTTGCCGGGGATGACATTGATCGCGCCGGGCATTGTTTCGAGTTTGCCCACGGTGGCGACCAGATGAGCCTCGCCACACGCGCGCGCTTCGACCGCCAGCACGCATTGGGCGGCGGCGGTTAATGCGTCATGGCGCAAGTGCATGGGCACCGTGCCCGAATGGCCGGCGATGCCTTCGATTTCGATTTGATATCGGGTGGCGCCGTTGATCGCGGTGACCACGCCCACCGGCAGATCGAGCGACTCCAGCACCGGGCCTTGCTCGATGTGCAACTCCACATAGGCGAGCACTTGGTCACGCCGGCGCGCGGCTTCGCCCACGCGTTGCGGGTCAAGGCCGTAGTCGCGCAGCGCCTCGCGCAAGGTCGTGCCGCGCGCGTCGCTCGCATCCAGCGTTGCCGGCTCGAACGTGCCCGCTACCGCGCGACTGCCGATCAGTGTGGAGCCGAAACGCACGCCTTCCTCGTCGGCGAAACCGATCACCTCCACCGCGAACGGCAGGCGCAGCTCACGCGCGGTGAGCGCGGCCACGCACTCGATCGCGCTTACCACGCCCAACATGCCATCGTATTTCCCGGCATCACGCACGGTGTCCAGATGCGAGCCCAGCATGAGCGCGGGCGCGCCGGATTGCGCGCCTTCGTAACGGCCGATCACGTTGCCGATGGCGTCGGTGCGCACACTCATGCCGGCTTCGCGCATCCAGTCCAACACCAATTGGCTTGCCGAGCGCAATTCGGGCGAAAGATACACGCGCGTCAGATGGCCGGTAGCTTCGGAACAGCGCGCCAATGCGTCGCAGCGGTCGAGGATGCGTTCAGCGCGGAGCACTGGCGTCACGCCCTATACCTTGATCGCCGCGCGCAAATCGAGCGCTTCGCCATCCAGGCCCGACAGCTTCAGATCGCGTTCGACATGGGCCAGGTGTTCGTCCATCAAGCGTACCGCGCCGATCGCGTCGCGCCGGAGTACCGCGTCGATCAGCGACGCATGCTCGTCGGAGGAGCAGGAGGCCGAGCGCGGCGTTTGCACCAGCAGCGTGGCGAGCGACGAGCGGCGTACCAGCTCGCGCAGCATGTCGGTCATCACCTGATTGCCGACCATCTGTGCGATCAGCACGTGAAATTCGCCGAGCAACCGGTTGCGCAAGGCCGTGTCGCCCGCGGCAATCGCTTGGCGCTCACATTGCAGGTGTTGGCGCAGCGAACTTAATTGCTCGCGGGTTGCGCCCGCGGCGAACCGTTCGATCAGAACGCGCTCGATGACGCGCCGGGTGTCGAACAGTTCGCGCGCTTCGCGCGCATCGGGCTTAGCGACATAGGCGCCGCGCGCCGGCTGCAGGCTCACCAGTTTTTCTTGCGCCAGCCGGATCAGCGCCTGGCGCACTTTGGTGCGCGATACGCCGAATATCTCACCCAACGCGACTTCGCCGAGTTTTGCGCCGGGCGGCAGCCGGTGTTCAACCACCGCATCGCGGATGCGCGCGGCGATGGCTTCCGTGGACGATGTGGGGCTCGTGTGTGGAGGTAATTTCCGCATGCATTGCATTGTATACAAAAATTCGACGCACTTCAATGGTGCGGGCACAAAGACATGCGCATCATACTGGTGATTTGAGCGGATTTCCCCCCAATTGACTGTATACAATTCTTCGGCTAAGGTGTCTGCATGACCACGCTTGCCGAGCTTAACGCCGCTGCCGAACCCCGGCTGATCGAACGCCTGGCCGGTGTATTCGAGCACTCGCCGTGGGTGGCCGAGCGTGCGGCCGGCGCACGGCCGTTTGCCACTTTGGAAGCGCTGCATCGCGCGATGATGACGGTGGTGCATTCAGCAAGCCGCGCCGAGCAACTGGCGCTGATCCGCGCGCATCCCGAGTTGGCAGGGCGCGAAGCGGTGGCGGGCGCGCTCACCGTGGATTCCACCGGCGAGCAGGGGCGGCTGGGATTGACCGCCTTGCCGCGTGCCGAGTTCGAACGTATTGGCGCGCTTAATGATGCGTATCGCGAAAAATTCGGCTTTCCCTGCATTGTTGCATTGACGCTCCATCACTCGCGAGAAAGCGTGTTCGGCGAAATGCAGCGCCGGCTTGCGAACGGCCGCGAAACCGAAATCACCGGCGCGCTTGCACAAATCGGCCATATCACCCGTGCGCGCCTGGAAAGACTTTTGGAGGGACAGTAATGGGGCGACTTACAACGCATGTGCTCGACACCGCGCAAGGGCGGCCGGCGGCGGGCATGACGATTGAATTTTCCGTGCGCGCGGGTGGGGGCTGGCGGCTCATCAGAACCGTACAGACGAATGGCGATGGCCGCACCGACGAGCCGCTGCTCGCGCACGACGCGATGCGCGCGGGTGAATATCAACTGGTGTTTCACGCTGGCGACTACTTTCGGCGTGCGGGTGTGGCGTTGCCACAGCCGGCATTTCTGGATCGGGTGCCGCTTCAATTCGGCATCGCGGATGCCGGCGCAGATTACCACGTGCCGCTGCTGTGCAGCCCGTGGAGTTATTCGACCTATCGCGGTAGTTAAATATAAATAATTGATTTTAAAGGACATTTTTGATGACGCCAAATTTGACGAAGGGCTGCGTTGCCGCGCTGTTTTTGCTTTTTCCGGTAACGCTCTACGCGCAGGCATGGCCCACCAAGCCGGTGCGAGTGATCGTCACGTTTACGCCGGGCGGGTCGAGCGACGTGGAGGCGCGATTGATTTCGGGGCCCTTGCAGCAAAAGCTGGGTCAAACCGTGGTGGTCGACAACAAGCCCGGTGCGGGCGGCACCATCGGCGCGGCGGAAGCGTCGCGCGCGGCGGCCGACGGTTACACCTTTTTGCTTTCAAACAGCGCGCCGATTTCGATTTCGCCTTTTATGCTGGAGAAGGCGCCTTACGATCCGGTGAAAAGTTTTAACCATATCGCCTATATCGGCTCGGTGGCGAATGTGCTGGTAGTGCACCCTTCGGTGCCGGCAAAAAGCGTCAGGGAGTTGGTGGTGTGGATCAAAGCGCAAAAAGACCCGGTCAATTACGGCTCCGGGGGCATCGGCTCCATCGGTCATATCATCGGCGAAGTCTTCAAGAACGCCCATAAACTTCAAGTCGAGCATATTGGGTATAAGGGCTCGGCGCCGATGCTTAACGATTTAATCGGCGGGCGCTTGCGATTCGCATTCGATACGCTGCCTCAGAATGTGCCACATATGCAAGAGGGAAGGCTGCGCGCGCTGGCGGTGACGTCGGTCAACCGCGCCGCGATCGCGCCTGATGTGCCGACGGTGATCGAGGCGGGCGAGCCCAACCTCGTGGCGGAGAATTTCCTCGGCCTTTCGGCGCCCGCGGGCGTCAGGCCCGATATCGCCATACGCCTGCACGGTGCGATGACGGAAGTGCTCGTGGATGCCGGCGTGGTGAAAAGGCTCTCCGAAATCGGTGTCGATGGTCGCAAAATGTCGGTGGCGGAATTCAACGCGTTTGTGGCGAAGCAAGTAACTGATTGGGCGCCGCTGGTGCGAGCCTCTGGCGCGAAGCTGAATTAGGGCCTGTTAACCATTAATGCGCGGACGCGCTGCGGGCGCTGGGGCGCGATGCAAATGTCCAGTTTCATTCACGCTGCCGAGGAGATTGCCAGTGCTTTGCTTTGAATTACCCAGCGCCCTTGCCCTTCGGGTTGCTGTCCCAAGCGCCGCTGGCAAGGCGCTCACCGCGGGCAATATCGCGAATATTGCCAAGGTGAGCAACGCCGCCAGCGGCGCTTGGGACAGCAACGCATCTCACCAATCAATGGTTAACAGGCCCTAGTCATGCCCGGCGTTTCCATCCATGTGGTTGACGTTTCACGCGGGTTAGTGGGCGAAGGCATGCGCATAGAGTTCTTTGTGCTCGCGCCGCGGCGGCATTTGGTGGCCGGTGGTGCCATCTGTGCCAATGGCACGTTAAGCGATGCCGCGCTCGATGCGCGCTTCGTGCGCGGCGAATACGAGGCGGTGTTTCACGTCGGCGCGTGGTATCGCGCGCAAGGCGTGGCGTTGCCTCGGCAGGCATTTCTGGATGTGGTGAACTATCGCTTCGGCATCGACGATCCTGAACAGCATTATCACTTGCCCTTCAAATGCACGCCGTGGGGCTACTCGTGTTTTCGTGGCGGAAAGTAGACGGATTGCGCCTGGCGCGCTCCTGCCGTTCGAGGCGGGGGCGGCAAGGGCAACGGGCCGCTAATGCAGCGCTTGACCCGGCGCGTCTTAACGCCCGCATCAAAGCAATTTAAATCTCACTCGTAAGGAAGCAAAAATGGTGTTTAAGAATGTTGCATTCACGGCCCTGAACAACGGTGCGCGATGGGCGGTTCGCGGATTCATGCTGGCGTGCGTCGCAATGGCGGGCGCCGCGCACGCCGCCGAGAACTGGCCCACGCGGCCGGTGCGGGCGATCATCCCATTTGGGCCCGGCGGCGCAACCGACATCGTGACGCGCCTGCTGCAGCCAAGCTTGATCGAGGCCTTGGGCCAGCAGATCGTACCGGACAATCGGCCGGGTGCTTCCGGCAATATCGCCGCCGAGCTTGCGGCGCGCGCGGCACCGGACGGCTACACGATATTCGTGTCCAATGTGTCGGTGGCCTCGAACAACTCGACGCTGTTTGCCTCGACGCTCAAAACCGATCTTGATAAAGATCTCGTCGGCGTCACGCTGCTTGCCGCGATTCCGGATGTGCTGATCGTGCGCTCGGACTTTCAGCCGCGAAACCTCAAAGAAATGGTCGAAACCATGAAGGCAAGCCCCGGCAAGTTCAACTTCGGCAGCGTGCTCGGCAGTTATGCGCATCTGGCGATGCTCGATTTCAACAATCGCGCCGGCATCAAGCTCGTGCACATTCCAGTCGCCGGCGGCGCATTGATTTCGGTGGGCGTGCTCAGCGGCGAGATTCACTACGCGTTCACCACGGCCGCCGGCGCGTTGCCGCACGTCAAGGCGGGGCGGCTTAAGACCCACGCCGCGCTCTCACGCCAGCGCATACCGCAGTTCGCCGACGTGCCGACGATGGCGGAGTCAGGGCTCCCCGGTATCGAGAGCGTGAACTGGAACGGGTTTTTCGTGCCGCGGGGCACGCCGCGCGCGATCATCGACAAGCTGCACGCGGCAACGTTGAAGGCGACGCAACAACCGCAAACCATTGCGGCGTTTGAAAAGGCCGCGGTGCCCCTTGCCACCAGCCGCACACCGGAGGAGTTTCAGGCCTTCGTCAGGGATGAGTCGAGGCGCTGGGCGCGCATCATCAAGGACAACAATTTCAAGATTAACTAGGGAAACACTAAATAAGTTGATTCCGATCGTGGCTCGAGAGGCTCACCACGAACGGAATCAACAACTTAACGTTCGTCCTGAGCCCGTCGAAGGACTTGTTCAGTGTTTCCCCCAGGCGCGCCGCGCAAACGCGAAGCGCTTGGCACAGCGCCTGAGCATCTGGCCAGAGTGATTATCTAACTATTTGATTTTATTAAATATTTTTAAGCAGCTTCCGGCGGCGGCAATTTCAGTTCCATCTGCGGCCGATCCTTGATCGGCGTGGAGAACTGATACTCGATGTCCCACGGAAAGTGGATCCACTTGTTCTGCTTGAATTCTTTTACGAAGGTATCGACGATCGGCCGCCCCGCGGGCTTGGCGTAGAGTGTGGCGAAATGCGCCTTGGGCACCAAGCGGCGCACCGCTTGCGCGGTTTTGCCGGTATCCACCAAATCGTCGATCAACAAATAACCCGCACCGTCGCCTTCGAAGCCTTTTAACACTTGCAGCTCGCCGCTGACGTTCTGCGCGCTGCCGTTTGCGCCATTGCCGTAGCTCACCACGCACACGGTGTCGATCAAGCGGATATCGAGCTCGCGCGCCACCAGCGCCGCCGGCACCAGACCGCCGCGGGTGATCGCGATGATGCCTTTCCAGCGCGCGGCTTTTTCGTGCAGCAGCGCCGACAAATAGCGCGCGTCGCGATGCAACTCGGGCCACGAAATGACGATATCGTCTTCGTACGGATTGCGAATCAAGCGCGGTCTCCCTACCGGTTTTGGCCGCGAAACGCCCAACCGGTAAACCGTTGTTCGATGATGACGGTGGCACCGTACAACAAGATGCCGAGGAACGCCAGCACCAGCAGCCCGGCAAACACGATCGGCACTTGAAAGCCGGCCTGTGCATCGAGCATGAGTTTGCCGATGCCCTTGTTGGCGCCCACGGTTTCGGACACCACGGCGCCGACAAACGCGAGCGTGATCGCCACCTTGAGCGAACCAAAAAAATAGGGCATCGAGCGTGGGATGCCCACTTTCCTCATGATGTCGAGCTTGGAGGCGCCCAACGCGCGCAACACGTCTTCCAATTCCGGCTCGGTGGTGGCAAGCCCGGTGGCGACATTCACCACAATCGGAAAAAATGAAATCAAAAACGCGGTGATGACGGCGGGAATCTCACCCAGGCCGAACCACAAAATCAGCACCGGTACCACCGCCACCTTGGGGATCGAGTTAAAGCCCACCAGCACCGGGTAGATGCCGGCGTAGATCGCGCGATGCCAGCCCACCGCAATGCCCAGCGCCAGCCCGAAAACCGTGGCGATCAAAAAACCCGCCAGCGTGGTCCACAGCGTCACCCACGAGTTTTCGATGATGGGTACGCGGTACTTCCACAATGCCGCGAAAACCTCCGACGGCGCGGGCAAAACCGTCAGCGGCACCTCAAGTACGCGGCAGCCGATCTCCCAGATCAGAAACAAGCCGACCGTGAAGGCCAACGGCGGCAGTACGCGCGTGACGAGATAGTCGCGGTTCATCAGTGTTTGCCACCGATCAAAGCCCGCAATTCATGCACGATGTCCTGGAACGGCTGCGTGTAGGTCACATCCAGATCGCGCGGCCGCGGCAGGTTAACGTCACAGCGTTTGACGATGCGCCCCGGGCGGTTGGACATGACGTACACCGTGTCCGACAAAAACACCGCTTCGCGCAAATCGTGCGTCACCAGCATCACCGTCACGTTGCGCTCGGCCTGGATGTCGCGCAGCGCGCACCACAACTCCTCGCGCGTAAAGGCGTCGAGCGCGCCGAAGGGCTCGTCCAGCATCAGAATTTCCGGCTCGTGAATCAGCGCGCGGCAAATTGATGTTCGCTGCTGCATGCCGCCGGAGAGTTCCCACGGGAATTTTTCGGTGAAACCGTCAAGGCCGACGGAATTTAAGAGCTTTACCGCCTTGTCGCGGTATAGCGCACGCTCGCGGCGCATGCGCGAACGGTACGGCTCGACGATTTCCAGCGGCAGCAGCACGTTATCCACTGCGTTGCGCCACGGCAGCAAATTGCTGTTTTGAAACGCCATGCCCACCGAGCGCAGTGGGCCGTTCACCGGTTTGCCCTCGATGCGCAAGTTGCCGGAGGCGGGCGGATGCAAGCCGGAAATCAGCTTCATCAGCGAGCTTTTGCCGCAGCCCGAAGGGCCGACTACCGCGATGAACTCGCCCTGGCGCATATTAAGGCTGACGTTTTGCACCGCGCGCACGGCCTGCGCGCCGTGGCCATAGGCCATGGAAACGTTGTCGAGTTCGACCAGGGGCTGCATGGCGGTATCCAACTCCCTCGCCCCGCGGCGGCGGGGAAAGGGAGATAAAGGTTCTACTTCGCGAGACGTTGCTCGCGCGGCGGCAGGAACTCGCCGTTGAAAATTTCCGCCGCCTTGGGCTTGTTGGTGTAGGTGAAAGTCAAGCCGATTTGCTCGATCGAACGCTCCAGGCGTTTCAGGTCTACACCGCCCAAGCCCGCTTTCAACACATCGGGCGAAACAAAGTTACGCTGGATCGCGAGCTTCAAGCGTTCCAACTCCACGTCACGGTTGGCGATGGCGTTGCGTTTCATCAGCGAATCGATGGCGGTTTCGGGGCTTTTGATGGTGTCTTGAATGCCGCGTATCGTCGCGCGCACAAAGCCCTGCACCGCCTTGGGGTTGGCCTTGGCGAATTCCGGATTGACGATAATCGCGTTGCCGTAAAGATCGACACCGAAATCGCGCATCATCAGCACGGTTATGTCTTCGGGTTTGACGCCGTTGGCCTTGAGGTTCATAAACGACGAAAACCAAAACCCGGTAATCGCGTCGACCTTGCCTTGCGCCAGCATCGGTTCACGCACCGGGAAGCCGACGTTTTCGATTTTGACCTTGCTCGCATCGATCTTGTTGGCGTTCACAAAAATCGGCCACTGCGCGAATGCGCCGTCGGCGGCCGGTGCGCCGAGCGTTTTACCTTCGATGTCCTTGGGCTTGGCGATGCCGGATTTTTTGAGCGCGACGATGGAAAAGGCCGGCGTGTCATACACCATTAATACCGCCTGAATCGGCGTGTTTTTCGGATTGTCGCGGTATTTGATCAGAGAATTGATATCGGCGAAACCAAACGGATAGGTGCCCGCGGCCACGCGATTAATGCCTTCGACCGATCCCGAGCCCGGGTCGATGGTCACATCCAACCCTTCGGCCTTGAAATAGCCTCTGTCGATTGCCACAAAATAGGGCGCGGCGGGGCCCTCGAAGCGCCAATCCAGTGCAAAGCGTATGGCGGTTTGCGCATGTGCGCTGGCCATCAGAAAAAATCCGGTCAAAAATGCGGCAAAACGCATGAGCCCCCCCTTTTTGGGTGTTTGTGTACGTTGCGGAATGTTAGGTTGCCACCGGCGTTTCGTGGCCGGCATTCTACAAGCAAAATGCGTGCCGCTAGTCGACCTTCAAGCCCGCCGCGCGCACCACCGTGCCCCAATCGCGTACTTCGTTCGCGACGTATTGTTTGAACTGGGCTTGGGTAAACGGTGCGGCCTCGGCGGAGTTGGCGGCGAGCAACTCCTTCATGCGGGGTTGCTCGACGGCTTTGATCGCCAGCGCGTGCAAGCGCGCCGCGACTGCGCCGGGCGCGCCGCCGGTGGTAAAAAACCCGGTGTTGCAACCCATTTCGAAGCCGGGAATCACTTCCGCCACCGCCGGCGCATCGGGGAACACCGGCGAGCGTTTAGGCGCGGTGACCCCAAGCAGCAGCAGGCGCCCGGCTTTGATATGCGGCACCGCCGCCGAGATGCAGGCAAAGCCGATGTCACTCTCGCCCGCCACTATCGCCGCGGTCGCCGGCGCCCCGCCCTTGTAGGGTACGTGCAGCAAATCGACCTTGGCATCGCGCTTAAAACGCTCTGCCGTCAGATGCGTGATCGAGCCCGCACCGGACGAGGCAAACGAGAGTTTGCCCGCGCGCTGTTTGGCAAGGTCGATTAACTGCGGGATGCTTTTAACACCGAGTTTTGCCGGCACCACCAGCACCAGCGGCGAGCGCGACGGCAGCGACAGCGGCTCGACATCCTTGAGCGGATCGTACGGCAGTGTTCGGTACAGTGTCGCGCTGATGGCGTGGCTCGGCACATCGGTCATCATCACGGTGTAACCGTCGGCCGGTGCCTTGGCGACGATGCCCACACCGATCGTGCCCGCCGCACCGGGGCGGTTGTCGATCACCACCTGCTGACCGAGCGCTTCGCCCAGCGACAGGGCAAGGCCGCGCGAGATCACATCCGTGACGCCACCCGGCGGCCAGGGCACGACCATGCGGATGGGGCGATTGGGGTAGCCCTGGGCGTGAGCCAGTGACAGCGAAATCAACGGCAGGCACATCGCGGCCCAAACAATTTTGTGGCGTTTCATGGGTTTTCCTCCAGTCCGTGTACATTATGCCTTAAGCGTCAATCATAACGAGGAAATGAATCATGCAATTGCTCGAAGGAAAATCAGTGGCGATGACCGGCGGCGGCGGCGGCTTGGGCCGCTGTTACGGCGTGGCGATGGCGAAAGCGGGCGCCTCGGTGGCGGTGGCCGACATCAACCTTGCCGCGGCGCAAGCGACGGTCGACGCGATTAGGGAAGCCGGCGGGCGCGCCCTCGCGGTCAAAACCGATGTCACGAAAGCCGCCGAATTTGAGGCGCTGCTCGATCAAACGGAACAGGCATTCGGCCCGCTCGACGTGCTGCTCAACATCGCCGGCATGTTCCCGCGCGTGGCGCTGGTCGATATGAGCGAAGACACCTGGGACGCAGTGATCGCGTTAAATCTCAAAAGCGTCTATCTCGGCTCGCGCGCCGCCATTCGCCGCATGCTGCCGCGCAAAAAGGGCGTGGTGGTGAGCACCGCGTCGGGCACCGGCATCCGCGGCCAGCCCAAGGGCTCGGCCTACTCGGCATCCAAAGCGGCCATCATCGGCTTCACCCGCGCGGTGTCGCTGGAATTGAAAGACACCGGCGTGCGCATCAACTGCTTCGGCCCCGGCGCCACCGACACGCCGCTGTGGCGCGTGGGCAAAAGCGAAGCGGAAATCTCGCGGCTGCTCGAAGCGGGGTTTGTCTATCAGCCGGATGATTTTTCCAATGTGGTGGTGTGGCTGGCTAGCGATTTATCGGCGCCGTTGAATGGGGAGTTTAT
>VGIF01000069.1 GCA_016868015.1 Betaproteobacteria bacterium | reverse complement strand
TTTCCGATCAGTTGGCGCTCTCACCGCTGTTTGACCCGCTGCTGATGGAAGACCCCAACAGCACCGACCCGTTCGCCGGCGACCGCGCGTGGATGCTCAACTATGACGCGGCGGTGACTGCCGGCATGGGCATCACCATTACCCAGGCCGATCTCAGAGCCAGCGCGCAAATGAAACACGGCGTGCCGCGTTTGATCGTGCTCGGCGTGGATTGGACGCAAACGCCGCAGACCGGCTCCGAATTGGTGGCCACGCTGCTCGACAACCATTTGCACGGCGCGGGGCTCAAGTTCGTGGCGCAAGGCACGCCGACCAACAACACTTCTGCGACGCGCTCGGGTTTTGCGGCCAACGGCGCCGACGTAGTCGCGGCGCTGGAACCCACTAATACCGCCGCGACCTCGGCCGTGGTAGCCGATGAATTGGACAGTGCCGGTGCGCGCGCGCAGTTATTACTTGGCCTGCCCAAACCGGGCGTGGATGCCAACGGCAATCCGCTGCCCGGTTTCGACGCGGGATTGGTGCCCGGCGCCGATCTGCGAGAAGGCCCCACGGCGGCGCATATGTTGAACGCGCTGTGGAACGCCACGCTCGGTTACACGCTGCGCTTTTTCTGGAATCCGCTCGACACCGCGCAAACGCTGATCGAGGATTCCGCCATCGAGCAGTTGCGCGCTCACGGTGTGCGTTATTTGCGGGCAAGCGGGCCGCTCGCCGCGCTGCGCGTGGGCAAAGCGCCGTTCGGCATTTTGCCGATCACCCCGCGTGCGTATAAGCCGAAGGCGAATTCGGCGCTGGAGCGCGAGTTGCTCGAAGCCATCAGTTGGTTCCGGCAGCATTGGGAATACGCGGTGGATAAAGTGCCAACGCTCAAGGATCCCAGCGCGGAAAGTCTGCACCAGGTGCTGGCGATGCAGCCGTGGGCGCTCGCTAAACGCTTCTGGCAGGTGGTGGGCCCCGAGGCGGTGAAAAACTATCCCGATATCGAGCCGTTTGCGGCGTGGCAGGGCATTTTCCTGCATTTGCTGGTGGCGAGCCTGCTCGACAAACAGCCGTTTAACGTCAAGGCGCCGTTTTTATCCACCTGCGCGGTGCGCCCGCAGCCGCATTCGCTCGATGCGGTGCCGTGGGTGCAGCGCGACCCGGATCATCCGCGTCAGGAACTGCCGCCGGACAAAATGCTCTCGCCCAACTATATCGCCGCGCTCCTGACGTTGTTGACCAAGCCGACAGATCAGTTTCGCAGCGCGCTGATTGGAATGCAAAATGCCGAATCGCTGCTCGCCGCGATGCTGGCGTTTGCCGCGGATGAAGAAACGCAACAATCCGCGCGTGGCTTGTTCCTTAAATTCATACAAGCGCGCCCGCATATCAGCACTGCCGCCAAGCAACAGGCCAAACGTTTGCGGCCTGCGGAATATGTCGGCATGGACGTTGCCACGCCGTTCGGCGATCAGTTCGATATCGGGCATGCGAATGCCGTGCTCGGTCTGAATCTGCCGGGCGCCACGGCCGACAAGACTGTCGAGGCGTTCATCGGCGGCCACTTCGGATCGGTGGCGCTGAACTGGCCGGAACAACTGAAAAACATCGCGAGCTTTAACGACAGCCTCGCGTTCCTCAAGGATCGCAACGTCGGCGAACTTACCCACGCGTTTAAAACCACGCTCGATTTGTACGCGCACCGGCTCGATGCGTGGATCACCTCGCTCGCCACCAAACGCCTGGACGAAATGCGCGAAAAGGCGCCGCAGGGCTTGCACATCGGCGCCTTCGGTGTGGTCGAGGATTTGCTGCCCGACTCGGTGCGGCCGGCGGATCAATCCGCCGATAGCCTCGGTTATGTGCACGCGCCGTCGCTGCAACAGGCAACCGCTGCGGCCATTTTGCGCAGTGGCCATCGCGCCAACCGTCAGGCCGCGGACAGCGCGTTTAACATCGATTTGCGCTCCAAGCGTGTCAAACGCGCGAAGCGGCTGCTGGAAGGTGTGGCTAACGGGCAATCGATGGCGGCGTTGCTGGGGTATCGTTTCGAGCGCGGCCTGCGCGATCAGCAACTGTCGCAACACATCCTCGAATTGCGCCGAGTTTACCCGCTGATGCCGGCCGGCAACAAAGCGAGCAACGAAGCCAGGGAAGCGATTTCCGCGCGCAACGTGATCGACGGCGTGCGGCTGCTGGATGAATACAAAAAAGGCGGCATCAACCCGATACTCGCCGCGACGGATCCGCCGCTGATTTTGCCGCCGGCGGAGCGTAACAAGATCGCCGGCATTATCGGCGGCCTGATCGATGAGATGGATGCGACGGCGGATTTGCTGCTCGCCGAAAGTGTGTTCCAGATTGCCGGCGGCAACATGGACGGCGCGGGCGCGGCGATGATGACGCTCGATCGGCAGCAACGCCCGCCCGAGACGCGCGTGGCCGACACGCCGCACAGCACGCGCGGTTACACCCAGCGCGTGGTGGTGGCGATGCAAAGCACGGCGTTGGGGCAGTGGGCCGGCGTGGCGGATGACGATCTCGCGGCGCGGCTCGAACCGCGGTTAAATGCGTGGCTCGCGGGCTTGCTGGGTGATCCGGCGAACTATGTGTTCGGCGCGAAAATCTTCGAGGCGGTGTTCGACACTTCCGAGCCGCCGAAAATCGTGTCGTGGGCCGATGCGGGCGTGACGCTGCAAGCCACGATTGCCGAATTGGGCTTGTCGCCGCTCGCTCTGGTGTTGGGCAGCGAAGCGCAAAAAACCGCTGGGCAAAGCGCGGTGCAAGAGCGTATCGGCGCGGTGATGTCGGCCAAGGCGCAAGCGCGGCCCGGCGCGCAACCCGCGCGCGAGGCGATTGTGCTGCAGGCCGAATCCCCGATGGCGGGCAAACACGGCCTGGTCGCGTTCGAATCGTTCGCGTGGTTGTTGCGCCGGCTGCTGGAAAAAGCGCGCGCGCTGCGGCGCATGGATCTGGTGCGGGCGGTTGACGGCATCGAAACCGACGCACTGTTAAACGACGGCGAGTTCGCGGGCGTTGATTTGCCCGATTTGCTGGCGCGCCTGCAAATCGCCGAAGTGCCCGCACAAAGCGCGATCACCGCGTTGAGCAACGCGATTGCGCCGGTGCCGGCCGAGGCCGACGTGCTCGCCGCGCTCGATCCGGCTGCGCCCGCGACCATCGCCTTGCTCGATGCGTTGCACGCGGCGTTGGGTGAGGCGCGTGCGCTGGGTTGGCGCAGCGCGTTGCCGAGCGAGCGTATCGGCGCCAACGCCACCGGCGAGACGCAAGGCAAGCGCGTGACTCCCGCCGACACCGTGGCACTTGCAGTTGCGCGTGCCAAGGCGTTGCTCGCCGAAGTCAGCGGCCGGCTCACGAAGGCGCCCGTACCGCTGGCCACCGATAGTCTGGCCAAGCAGGCGCAAGCCGCGTTGAATCGCATGCGTGCGATTGTCGGCAAGTCGTTTCCGCTGTTGCCGCGTTTCACGCTGGGTGGCTATGCGGCCGACGCCGCGGCGACGCTGGGCGATCGCGCGAGTTTGCTCAACGGTGATGACTTTGCGTTAAGCGGCTGGCTGCCGAAACTGGGTTGCGTGCGGCAGGCCACCGGCTTGTTGTGCGACGTGTTAAGCGCCGCCGATGCCATGGGGCAGTTAAGCGCGCCGGATGACTTGAAGCTCATGCAGTTCCCGCGCAATGCCAGCGCGCGTTGGGGCGCGTTGCCGCCGGCGCCGGGCCAGGATTTGCGCGGCGTGGTGGCGGTGGTGGCGCATGCGCCCGCGGCGCTGCAGACGATAGCGGCCACCGATGCGATTTGCGGTTTGTTTGTCGACGAGTGGTCGGAGTCGATCCCGATGGATCACGAAACCAGCGGCCTGGGATTTCATTTCGATGCGCCGGGCGCGCGGCCGCCGCAGAGCATGCTGCTGGCGGTGCCGGCCGATCCCGCGGCGCAAAACTGGACGCTCGCCGATCTCATCGGCGTGGTGAACGAGGCGATGTCGCTGGCGCGGCTGCGCGCGGTGCGGCCGCAGGATTTGCAAGGCATGGGCTTGATGCTGCCGGGCATCTTCCTGTCCAACAACTACAAGCGCGATGTGGCGTCAGTCGATTTCGCCGGGCTGCTCGACAAGAATCTCGCGCAACTGCGCGCGGCGTACGGGCAGAACACCGCGCACAGCTTCATGAAAATGGCCGACGGTACGACCAAGCTGTTCGAGTAAGGGACGACATCATGCCGCTACGAATTTCCGCTGCCGCGCTCGGGCTTCAAAATCTCGATGCCGCAATCTTCAAGCCCAATCCGTCCGCGACCACCTATTCGCGGCTGGAGCCGCTGCCCACCAGCGACGATATGGCCGAAGCGCTGCAGGCGCGCATCGCCGATCCGCTGTGGATGCTGGCGCGGCAATGGCAGTTCAACGAATTTCAGGGCGAGGACGCGGGTAGCCCGATGCAGGCCAATCTGCGCATCGAGGGCGTGCCGGTGACATCGCTCACGGGCGGCGGCCAGCCGCCGGTGACGCTCGCGGGCGCGCCGCCGATCGAAGCGCTGGTGGAACGCGAGCAGGTGCTGCAAGTGCATCCGAAGCTAAATGCGCAGGCCGGCCAGCAGTTGATGCAGCGGTTGCGCGCCGCGGGGTTGCAGGGCGCGATCGGCACGCTGTTGCAGGACCATCCCGCGCGCATTGTCGCGCCGCAGGACGCGGTGGCGGACAACGCGGGCTTTGTGTGGAACGCGCTGCTCGATGCCAAATCGCTTGATGCGCTGGCGATTGCAGCCGAGTTGCGGCCGATGTTGGGCAATGATGCAGCGCTCGATGCCTACGGCACGAGCTTGGGTGTGGCGGTGGGTCAGCTCGCCGCGTTTCGCACAACGGTCACGCAATGGATGGCATGGCTCGATCAGTTCGCGGTGGAAGGCGCCACGCCCGGCGCGAGCCCGTACTGGAATGCGCAGCGGCTGGAGTATTCGTTCTCGCTGCAAGCCGACGGCACGCGGCCGCTGTTGCGGCTCGATGCCGATGAGTACACCGATGGCCGGCTCGACTGGCATACCTTCGAAGTCAACGCGGTGCCGGCGCAAGGGCCGCCGACAGTGCAGGTGATCAACGTCAAGCCCACGCGCCCACCGCTGCCAACCATCGCGCGTTACCCCGGCATGCCGGCCGACCGTTATTGGGAATTCGAAGACGGGCGTGTGAATTTCGGCATGCTGGGCGCGGCGAAAAACGAGCTCGCGCGCGTGGCGCTGATCGAGTACGCGCTGGTGTTCGGCAACGACTGGTTCACGCTGCCGATTACCTTGCCGACCAATGCGCTGTATCGCGTGGCGCAGTTCGATGTGTTGGATAACTTCGGAATTACGGTGAAGATTCCGCCGGCCACCAACACCGACGGCACGCAGTGGACGATGTATGAAATGAGCGTGGCCGACAATCCGCTGGTGCCGCGGCGCTTGAATGATATTTTGTATTTGTGCCCGGCGGTCAAAGCGCTGGAAGGCCCAGCGCTCGAACATGTGCTGATGATGCGCGACGAAATGGCCAATATGGTGTGGGGCATCGAAAAGCTGGTGCAGGGCACCTCCGGCGAAGCGATCGACCGCAAGTTTGAGGCGAATCGCTTGTCGACACAGCAGGAATTAAAGCCGCCGCCGGGCGCGACACCAGTAGCGGGCGCGCCCCTAAACTACACCCTGCAAACGCCGGTGGCGGCGCACTGGATACCGTTTTTACCGGTGCGCAAGGCGGGCGCGACGGCGCTCAATTGGTCGATCCAGTTGCAGCGCGGCGTGGTCACCACGCACTATCAAGTGACGCCGGGCCGCCTCAATCATCCGAACAACGCGGGCTATAAAGCGTTCATCGAGCGGCTGCGTGCCGCGCCGTTCGTCGAGGAGAAACCGGTGCAAGGCCCGCCGAGCAACTTGTTGCAGGGCTTCATGTTCCATCCGCGCGGCTCGCTGCTGCGCAAGGACCCCAACGCGGCGGTGCAAACCGATTATTTGCGGCTGGAAGAAGAAGAGGTGCCGCGCGAGGGCATTGTGTTGCAACGCCGCTTCAACTACGCGCGCGATGCACAAGGCCGCGCGTTGCTGTGGATCGGCCGCAGCAAAACCACCGGACGCGGCGAAGGCAACAGCGGCTTACGCTTTGATGTGATCAGCCGTGCCAAGCGCGGCGCTTGACGCCGCATCGGTGTACTTAACTAAGTATTTGATTTAATTGATATTTTTGTAAATCACGATTCCCCGCGTACGAAGAATCGTTATGCCACAGCGCAGGCCATCAGTTGTTGATGCCGAACTCTTTGCGTAGATCGGCGATCGCTTGCTCCTTGGTTTTACCCAAACGCGGCGCGCGTTGGCCAATCGGCAGGTTTTCGATTTCCGGCACGATTTTCATTGCGACGAACACCGGGCCCGGCTCTTCCATGATGCGCTTGACGTTGACCTGAAACGATTCGAGGTTGGTGTAGGCGTAGCTTGACGAGTAACCGCAACCTTTGGCGATCACGTCGTACGCGATCTTGGCTGCGTTGGGCACCGGCTGGCCGCCGGTGGTGGCGTAGCACTCGTTATCCAGCACGAAATGCACGAAATTTTTCGGCTGCTGCTCGGCCACCATCGACAGCGAGCTTAAGCTCATTTGTAAATCGCCTTCGGAGTCGAACAGCACCACTTTGTTTTGCGGCCGCGCCAGCGCCAGCCCCAATGCGAACGAGGCGTGGCCGCCCATCGCCGGATCGCCCAGCGACAGATCGCGATTTTTCAGTGTGCTGATTTTGTCCCAGTGGCGGTTGGCGCGCCCGGACACCACGATGGCGTCGCCGCGATGCGGTGCGAACACCTTCAGGAGTTCTTCCATTTTCATCATGATCGTGTTCTCCGATTAGCGGTTAAAGCCGTGATACTCGTCGCCGACCAGAATGGCGACAGGGCGCTGGTTCTTTTTCGCCTCTTCGAACGCAACCGAAATACGCGGCGCGTCTTCGCTGTTTTCCACCAGGTAATACTGGATGTGAAACGCGTGCAAAAACGGCTCGGTGTAAGTCGCGGCGGTGTCCTTGTTCACGCCATGACGCGTATAGCCGCGGTAGCCCACGATCAACACCACCGGAATATTAAGCCCCATGGTCCAGCCGCGCATCGAATCGCCGGATTCCATCAAGCCGGTGTTCTGAATCAGAATCACCGGCTTGGCGCCGCCGATGTGCAAGCCCGCCGCGCACGAAAACGCCAGCCCCTCGCGCGGCACCGGCACCAGCGTGATGGTGGGGTCGGCCTTCATCAGTGTGTAGAGCCAATTGGTTTCCGAGTCCGGCAGCCACACCACGTGGGTGATGCCGTGTTTTTTCATTTCAGCCAGGACGATTTCAGGGCTGAGACTGCCTTCGGCGCTCATGGAGCCTCCTTGTTAGCTAAGGAATCAACGACAAAAGAATAGCTCGCGTTTTACCACATTCACCGTGGGCCGTGGCGCGGCGGTGTACATGTTGAACATCGTCGATGATATGAGGCCCGGTTGACTATCCCGCATCCTCTCGCTACGAGCCGCGATTTAACCTCGATGTCGTTCCCGCGCAGGCGGGAACCCATAGGGTGTTGCCACTGGCACCGGTGTTATGGGTTCCCGCCTGCGCGGGAACGACACATGGGGCCGGTCACGACTTCAGACAAAGGACGTTGATTAGTAATAGTTCTGCGGCACTTCGCGCAAAAACACCGGCAAATCCGTCACCGGTGGGCGGCAGCCCGGCACCTCGTACAACATGTCGCCGACAAAACCGCGGTGATACGCTGTGTGGTGATACAGATGCAGCAGCATCTCGGCGAGCGACATGGTCACGCGATTGCCGCCGATTAAAGTGATCGGCCGCCGATCGGCCAGCGTCTCGTCGGTTTGTTTGTCACTCCACTGCTCATACCATTGATCGATCGCCTGCTGTTTGGGCCACCACTCGGCGAGCGTCGGCGCCTCGGCGGAGTTGCGCGCGCTCATGCCGTGGTCACGCCCTTCGAGGTGATGCCGCCAGATCACATCAATGACGTAATTGTGATTCATGGTGTGCACCATGGTCTTGAACAGGCTCTTGCGCTCCTTCGTCGCCTCGCCTTCGGGTAATTTTGCGAGCGTGTCGTACCAAAGCTGGTTCGACCAGGTGTTGTAGCGGGTGAGCATGCGGGCGGTTTTAGCGGGAATCATGGGTGGCCTCGTTGAAATGAAACGCGATGATAGCGAATTTCGCGCCGTGCGATTAACCGCGCGCCAATAGCATCAACGCGCCAGCGGCGGCAGTGAGCCCCGCCAGCTTGCGCGGCGTCAACGGTTCGCGCAACAACAACATGCCCGCGGCGGCGGTGACGATAAACCCCATTTGCCCGATGGGAATCAGCACGCTGGCTTCGCCACGCCGCAGGCTTTCCAACAGCAGTGGAAAACCCAAAAATAAAAACAGTGCCGCCCACGGCGGATGCCGCCAGGCGATGTTGGGCACGCGTAGTGTGCGCTCGTTAAGCCACACCGCGGCGAGCGTCATCGGGAAAAACACCGAAGCTTGGCCCACCAGCATCGTTACCGGCGGCACGCCGGCGGCGACGCCAAATTTGTAGCACAGGTTGCATGCGGCGATGGCGAGCGTGGCAAGCAGCACGCGCGCGAGCGGCGCGCGGCCTTCGTTGGGCGCGGGCGTGCCGCCCAACAGCAGCCACACGGCAAGCAGCGCCAGTGCGAGTCCGAACGTTTTGTTTGGTGTCAGCGGTTCGCCCAGAAACGCAATCGCGAACGCCGCCGTCAGCACAAAGTTCAAACGAAAAATCGGCGCGACGATGCTCACCGCCCCGCTCGCGAGACTCGCCGCGAAGTTGTAGAGCGCGATGTAGATAAAAAAACCCGCCGCCATGCCCCACGCAAACGCGGGCGCAAACGTGAGGACATCGCTCGCCCATGCGCAGAGCACGATCGCCGGCGTGAAAAATACGCCTTGCACCATCAGGAAGTGGATGGGCCTTACACCTTGCGCCGCGGCTTGTTTGTAGAGAAGATCGGCCAGACCGATGCACACCATCGCGGCGAGCGCGTGTTCGACGCCGGGGCTCATGTGCGCACCCGCCCGTCAGTATCCGGGCCGTTCGTGTAGAGCGTAGCTAAGCGAAGTCGAAACACAGTCTGTGCAGGGTGCTCCGATGTCCCACGGCTTTGCCGCCATGCCGCTACGCGCTCAAGAAACAACACAAACGGCCTTCTAAATTTAAATACATGGCGCACGCGTTCAACATCGTGAGCAACAGTGCACACGCGACGAACCTGCCGTTCGTCAAACCCAGGGTTTTCATAAGTATTTGATTTTATTGAATATTTTTTGGGTCGCCAGCAGGCCGCATTACCCTAACTTGAGCGCATGCCGCCAGCCCTGCCGTTAACACATGTGCAACGGCGTAACTGAGCCTTATCATACGCACAAAACTGTCAGCCCAATAACTGGAGGCGTCCATGTCCGCTGTGTTATCGCGTCGCGTTATCGTCAAGCCCTTGCATCCGCTGTTCGTCGCCGAGGTCACCGGCGTCGATCTCACCGTGCCGCTTGCGCGCGAGGATTTTCTCGCGATTTGGCAAGCGTTTAACGAGAATGAGATTTTGGTGTTCCGCCAGCAGGCGTTCACCGATGAAACGCAAATCGCGTTTAGCCGCAACTTCGGCGCGCTGGAAACCATGGAAGCGCACGCCGCCAACAACTACAAACCCGGCCACATCGCGATCATGACCAACTTGGATGCGAAGGGCGATTTGCTGCCGCTCGATGACCCCGGCATGGTGCATCGGCTGCGCAACGAGGCGTGGCACACCGACAGCTCGTTTAAACCGGTCGCGGCGCTGGCCTCGCTGTTGTCCGCGCGCGTGGTGCCGCCGCCGGGCGTGGGCGGCAACACGGATTTTGCCAGTGGGCGCGCAGCGTACGCGGCGTTTCCGGCGGCGCGCAAGGCGGCACTCGATGTGATGACGGTGATCCACCGCGTGGCTGAACCGAAGAATGTCGACGACCCGGCGTACAGCGCGGAACAGAAAAAACGCTTAACCGTCACGCATCCGCTGGTGCGCGTGAACCCGGTCAACGGCCGCAAAAATTTTTATGTCGGGTCGCACGCGCAGGAAATCATCGGCATGCCGAACGATGAGGCACAGAAACTGCTGGATGAAATCACCGCGTTTTGCACGCGGCCGGAGTTTTGTTACAGCCACCAATGGCTGGACGGCGATGCGGTGATGTGGGATAACCGCTGCGCGCTGCATCGCGCGACGACGTTCGACAAGACTAAATACCGCCGCAAGATGCATCGCACCACGGTGGCGGGGTTGGCGCCGGATACCTTGTTTGCGACGGCGCCCACGACTGCGGTTTGATGCTCGATCAAGAGGCTACGCGAATTTTCCCTCTCCCCCGTTCCCTCTCCCGTTTACGGGAGGGGCAGGCGAGAGGGTGACGTGCATCCTGCTCATCCTACCCTCTCCTCGCGATGTGGGAAGAAGAGATTTGTTTACAGGTACTACGTCGAATGCGACGAAAACGCCACCGTGCCCGCACGCGCGGTGTCATCCGTCTTCACATTAATCAACGCCACCATGCCTTCATCGACTTTCTTTTGCGCGCGCACCAGCGCCGGGCCGATGTCTTCGGGCTTCTCGACGTATTCGCCGTAGCAGCCTAAACCCTCGGCCATTTTGTCGTAACGCGTGTAGCCCAGATCGCGCCCGGTTTTTTCGCGCTTGGGGTCGGCGGTCCAGCCGCCGTTTAAGCTGATCACCACCAAAATCGGCAGTTTGTGGCGCACTGCCGTGTCGAGTTCCATTGCGTTTAGACCGAACGAGCCGTCGCCGTGCACCACGATCACTTGCTTGTCGGGGCACGCCGCTTTCGCGCCCACGCCAAACGGCATGCCCACGCCCATCATGCCGAACGGGCCGGAGTTCAAACGGTGCGCGGGCGCGAAGGTCGGCATCGATTGGCGGCCGTAGTTCAAAATCTCCTGGCCGTCGACGCACAGAATCGCATCGCGCTTCATGAAGTTTTTGACTTCTTCGCACAAGCGCAGCGGATGAATCGGCGTTTTGTTCATCGCCATGCCACCGCCGGTTTCGCCTTTTTTCTTGGCTTCGCCCGCGCGCAGCATTTCACGCCACGGCCCGAAGGCCGAGGCATCGACGCGGCCCGGCAGTGCATCGAGCAACTGCTGCAATACCGCTTTGCAATCGCCGACGATGCCGATATCCACCTTACGCGGCGATGAGGCGATTTCATCTGCATCGATGTCGATGCGCGCGATGGTCGCGCCGGCCGCAAACCGCGGCGGCGCGGCATGGCCAATCACGTAATTCATGCGCGTGCCGATGATCAAAATCAAATCGGCATCCTTAAATGCCGACGAACGCATGGTGAGGAACGACAGCGAATGATCGTCCGGTAGTACGCCGCGGCCCTGCGGCGTGGTGTAAAACGGAATGCCGGCCTTCTCGACAAACTGCGTCAGCTCCGGCCACGCTTGCGACCAGATCACGCCGGTGCCGGTGAGTATGATCGGATTTTTCGCCTTGGCGAGCGCCGCGATCAGTTTATCGACCTGCGCTTTTTCGCCCTGCGGCCGGGGGCGCAACAGCGAGCGGCCACTGAGACCCCACTGCACGTCTTCCTCGGGAATCGAGCCGTAAATGATGTCCGCCGGGCAATCCAGATACACCGGGCCGGGCTTGCCCCCCATCGCTTTTTGAAAGGCGGTGTTGACCATTTCCGGGATGCGCCGCACGTCGATGACCTGCTGGGCCCACTTGGTGCAGCCGCGCATGATCGCGACCTGATCGAATTCCTGGAAGGTCTGCCGCCCGAACTGGTGGATCGAACTCGAACCGCCAACCGCCACCACCGGCGCGCAGTCGATCAGCGCGTTGGCGACGCCGGTGGTGAGATTGATCACGCCGGGGCCGCTCGCCGCCATGCACACCGCGGGCTTTTGCAACAGCCGCGCATAGGCTTGCGCGCTCAACGCCGCCGCTTGCTCGTGACGCACGTCGATCATGCGTATGCCTTGATTTTTGCACGCGGTCTCGGCGTGCTGCATCGGCCCGCCCATGATGTAAAACAAATCCTTAGTGCCTTCGTTCTTTAGCGCTTTGGCGAGGATTTCATTGCCGGTGATGTTGGCCATGCTGGTTGCTCCTTAGTTTGAAAATTTTATTCAGAGAGCGCACACCGGCTTTCAGTTCCTCCCCTTCAAGGGGAGGGCTAGGGTGGGGATGGGGCCGACTTGTTGACCCCACCCCCATCCCAACCTTCCCCCTGGCGGGGAAGGGGTTTCACTCGGACGCGCTTGTTACGAGCTTGTACGCTGTACCTAAGCCACCATATTCGGCCCGATCACCTTCTCGGCCGTCAACTTGCTCAGATCGCCGTCGCTAAAGCCGAGCCAATCTTTCAGCGTCTGATCGGTGTTGGCGCCGAGCAGCGGCGCGGGTTTCACCGTGACCTTATTGCCGTCGAAGCTCACCGGCCAGGTGATGGCCTTGAATGCGCCGACTTCCGGGTGCTGGATCGGCTGCATCATGCGGCGATTCACAAAATCCGGGTCGGCGTAAAGCTCCGCCGTATCGCGCACCGCGCCGGCGGGGATGCCCGCCGCGCCGACCAGCCGCATTGCTTCGTACTTGTCGCGCTGGCGCGTCCACTGCGCGATGATTTCTTCCAGCTCGAGCTCGTTTTGCACGCGCGCTTCACGCGTGGCGAACTTCGGATTGGTCATCAAATCCTTGCGCTCGATCACCTCACACAGTTTCGTCCAGTGATTCGGATTGGCGCGGCTGGTGTAGATGTAAACGAAATCATTGGGCCCGCCCGGCTTGCAGGGGAAGATGTTGCACGGCGGGTTACCGCCGCTGATCGAGCCGGCGCCGGCGCGCGGTGCTGCTTCATGGCTCTTGTGCGTGACCGCGAACGAGTTGCGAATGTAGTGCAGCATCGCATCCTGCATGCCGATGTTAAGCCGCACACCCTTGCCCGTATCACGCGCTTTGTAGAGCGAGGCGAGAATGCTGATACACATCAGCATGCCGGTGCCGGTGTCGCCAAGTGTCGGGCCGGGTTTGACCGGCGGGCCTTTGGGGTCACCGGTGATGCTCATGGTGCCGCCGGCGGCTTGCGCGATCATGTCAAACGCGAGATTTTTGGAGAACGGGCTGCCCTCGCCGAAGCCCTTAACCTGGCCGTAGACGATTTTCGGATTGATTTTGGACAACACGTCGTAACCCAAACCCAAGCGTTCGATCGCGCCCGGCGCGAAGTTTTCCATGAACACATCGGCTTTGGCCGCGAGGTCTTTGACGATTTGCAAGCCGCGCGGGTCTTTCAGGTTGACGCACACCGAACGCTTGTTCGAGTTGTACATCAAGAAGTACGGATCATCCTTATGCGGCTTCGAAGAGCCGACGCGGCGGCCGGGGTCGCCGGTGGCGGGGTTTTCGATTTTGCACACGTCGGCGCCGAGCCACGCCAGCACTTGCGTGCACGAGGTGCCAGCTTCGAATTGCGTGCAATCCAGAACTTTGACGCCGGTGAGACAACCGGGCATGAAATTAGGGTCTGCCATGGGATACTCCTTCGAATTTGTGGAGTGGAGGGGAGAGGGCGCTGAGCGTGCGCGCCGCATCGGCAATATAGCGTACGCCCACCGTTTGTTCGATTGCAAATTTCGATTGCGTAATAAAGTCTGCAGTACGAAATGTGCGCCTTGCGTTGAAATGGCCTATACTTTTTGCAGAATCGAGGAGAAGCCGATGCTTAAAACAATGCGGTTTAGCGCAGTACGGAAATTGAGACCCACCCTTCGTGTTTGCTGCATAGCGGCAACCGTGGCCAGCGCCGGCTACCCGGCACTCGCCGCCGCGCAAACCGGCAAATACCCCACAAGACCCGTGCGCCTGATCGTGCCGCTGGCGCCGGCGGGCTCGACCGATATCATCGCGCGCATCGTGGCGCAAAAATACAGCGAAGCGCTCGGCCAGTCGTTCGTGGTCGACAACCGGCCCGGCGGCGGCACCTCGCTCGGCACTGGCCTGGTGTCCAAGGCGCCGCCCGACGGCCACACGTTGTTGTTTGCGAGCGCGTCGATTGCCACCAATGTGCCGCTGTATCCCAAGCTGCCCTACCATCCGCTGAAAGACTTTGTGCCGATTGGCACCGTGGGCCAATCGTTTTTCGTGCTGCTGGTGCAACCTTCGTTGGGCGTGAACTCGGTGCGGGAACTGATCAACATGGCCAAGGCCAAGCCCAAGCATATTCAGTACGCCTCCGCCGGGCAGGGCACGATTACCCACATGGCGGTGGAACTGTTCATGATGAACACCGGCATCCGCATGCAGGACATCCCGTTCAAGGGCGGCGCGCCGGCGCTGGTGGCGTTCCTCGGCGGCCAGATGCCGGTGATATTCAGCCCCATCGCGGAATGCCTGCCGCATCTGCGCGGCGGCGCCAAGGTGCGCCCGCTCGCCGTCACCGCCGACAAACGCGCGCCGGAATTGCCCGATGTGGCAACGCTCGCCGAAGTGGGCGTGCCCGATTCCGTGGTGATGTCGCGCAGCGCGCTGCTGGCGCCGGCGGGCACGTCGCAAGCCGTGGTAAAAACGCTCAACACCGAGTTGAACACGCTGCTCAAATCGCCGGAGACCTTCGACCGCATACGCAGCCATGGCCTGGTACCGGTGGGCGGCACGCCGGAGGACCTTGGCAATTACCTGCGATCCGAGATCGAGCGCTGGACCAAGGTGGTGAAAGCCGTGGGGATCAAGCTCGAGTAGTGTTTCCGACTGGACCCGCAAAAAAATATTACCGTTCGGGCTGATGCCGAGCCTGTTCAAGCATTGAAGTCCGACCGTACTTCTACTGCGGCTTGATCACGCCGAGTTCCCCCAGCAGCTTGCGCAACACCGCATACTCGCGGTCGAGATGTTTGCGCGACTCGGCGGCGTTTTTGTAATCGGTTTCCCACAGGTGCTCTTGCGCGGTGGCTTTCCACTCAGGCGTACTCACCATCTTGGCGAACGCCGCGTCCCAAAACGCGATCTGCGCCGGCGTCATCCCTGCCGGGCCGACGCTGCCGCGATAGGCGGCAAACACCGCGTCGATGCCTTGCTCGCGAAAGGTTGGTAGCGCCACCGCGCGGCCGGGTTGGCGCCGCGCCGCGCTCACCCCCATCACGTTGACCTTGCCGCTATGTGCGAGCGGTATTGCGCCCGCCAGCGTGCCCACCCATACGTCGACATGGCCGCCCAGCGCGGCGGGTATGCCCTGGCCGCCCGAGCTATAGACCACGATCTTTAACGCCTTGGGGTCGATGCCGGCGGATTTGGCCAGCATGCCGAGCACGATGTGATTTTGATTGCCCAGCGCGGGGGATAGACCAAAACTCACCGACGACGGGTTGGCCTTCAAGCGCGCGATCAAATCCTTCACTGATTTAATCGGCGAGCCCGTGTGTGTCCACACCGCGATGTATTCGCGCACCAACATCGCCAGCGGCGTGAGCTCGCGGTAAGTGAGCTGCGTGTTGCCGAGAATGTGGTTGGTGAGCAACGCCACGTTCGCGGTGGCGAGGTAATGCGCATCACCTTTTTGTTGATTGAGCGAGGCCCACGCAATGGTGCCGCCGCCGCCGGGGCGATTGTTTACCGTGACCGCCGGCATGCCGGGGAGCTTTTGCAGATGGCGCTGGATTTCGCGTGCCTCGCGGTCGGCCGCGCCGCCGGCGCCGGAGGAGACGATGATTTCGATGTTGCGGGTGGGTGTCCAAGCTTGCGCACTCGTCAGCGCCGGTGCGAGTGCGGCGATAGCGATGCCAGCGAGAAGTAGACTACGGCGCCAAGGGTTCATGGCTGTGTTCGATGTTGATCTTGAAACTACTCAATCACATGGTTTGCAGTCGAAAATTTTTATTGCTTTACCCCCGCTGTCGTCCCCGCGCAGGCGGGGATCCATAACATAGTGCCCTCGCAGACACCGACAGCGGTGGAAAGGGGTTTTACGTAACTATTTGATTTAGTTGATTATTTTTTAAACCGGTCTTCCAGCCAATCCGCCAGCGTATCGCATGCCAGCGACAGATAGTCGCGCTGGCAATGCTGCGCGCCGCCTTCTTGCGCGGTGAATACGCGCATGGTTTTGTCCTTCGATGCAATCGCGGCGAACAGTTTTTCTGCGTCGGCGGTGGACACTTGCGCGTCTTGCTCGCCGTGAAACAGCAAAAACGGCACGGTGACTTTATGTGCGATGTCGCCGCTTTTGAAGCCTTCGAGTTTTGCGAGTGCTGCCTCGTAACTGTCGGTGCCGGTGGCCCACAGCAAATGCTCGGCCGGCACCGGTAGCGCGGCTTCCTTAAGCGCCTGGATACGCTTTGCCCACGTCGCGTGGTAATCCCAAATCGGGCCCCACGCGATGCACGCGCTGTAACGGGCGTCCATCGCCGCGCAACGCGGCGCGTAGTAGCCGCCCAGGCTCATGGCGAGGATCGCCACGCGTTTCATGTCGACATCGTCGCGGGTTTGCAAGTAATCGAGCGCGGCGCTACCGGCGACATCGAAGTCGTAACGCATGTGCATGTTGCGAAAACGGATCGCTTCGCCCTGGCCCGGCCCGTCGACCAGCAGACACGAAAAGCCGCGCCGCACCAGATCGGGCACGCCGCGCAAGTATTGAATTTCTTTTTGCGTGTCAAAGCCGCCAAAGCGCACCACGCACGGCGCGCGCTTGTCGTTGGTGTTTTCGGCGTGCACAAAATACGCCGGGAACGCGCCCGCTTGCGAGGGCAGCTCGACCACTTCGATTTTCGGCCGGTCGGTCAGCGCCGCGAACTTATGAAAGCACTCGATCGATTTTTTGTAGACCGCCATCGCCACATCGTCCTTGGGCTGGCGCGCGTGATCGCCGATCTGGTAATAAAAACACGCGCGCAAGTAATTCAATGCCGCGGTGATGTCGTGCTGCTTCGCCTGCGCGGTTTGCGCGGTGGCAAGACGCAAATCGGCGGCCTTCACCCACGCCTCGAACCAGGCGTCGTCATCACCGACTTTGTCCAGCAGTGTGCTGCCCACGCGCATCACCTCGGACACTTCCGAGCCGCCATACGGCGCGGTGCTCAACATCACCATCATCTCCGCCGACCAGCGGTAGTTGCCGGGGAAGTATTGGAAATGGGAATCGGAGCGGGCGTTGGGGTTGTGGGGGGCGTTCATCAGAAGTCCTTTCCTGGGCGAAATTTCTATACGGCGCCTTGCGCACGCAACCGCGCAATTTCATCCGTCGTAAACCCATGCTGCGCCAAGATCTCATCGGTATGCTGCCCAAAGCGTGGCGGCGCGGATTTGATGGTCGCGGGGCTCGCGGATAGATGATACGGCGAGGTCGGCACCGCGAACGGCGGCAAGCCGGTGGCCTGGGTGTCGTCGAACTTGTGGAAAAACTTGCGGTGCTCAAGCTGCGGGTGATGCACCGCCTGCGCCAGCGGCAGCACGGCCATTGCGGGAACGCCGGCATGGTTTAAGGTTTGCTCCCACTCCTCGGCGGTTTTCACCGAGAGCTTTTTGACGATTGCGGCATCGAGCGCCGGCAGGTGTTGCGCCACCGCGGCGTCGTTGGCGAAACGCGGGTCTTGCGGGATATCCTCGCCGTCGATGGCTTTCCACAGCCGTTCGCGGCGCAGCGCGCCGGAGGCGGCGATCGACAAATGGCCTTCCTTGCACGGGTAGGTGTTGCTTACATACGCGCCCTTGCCCGAACCGTTGCCGGTGAGCGGCGGCGTTTCCCCGGCGGTGATGGCGCGCAGCACTTCGCCGCCCATCAGCGTCATCGCGGTTTCCAGCATCGACACGTCGATGGCCTGGCCCACGCCGCTGCGCGTGCGTTGAAACAGCGCGCTGACGATGCCCAGCGCCGCGCAATAACCGGTGACGTAATCGACGATGGTGGAGCCGGTTTTCAACGGCCCGCTTTGCTGCGTGCCAGTGATGCTCATCATGCCGCTGACCGCCTGGATCACGGTGTCGATCGCCGGATCGCTTTTTTTGGGCCCCGTCTGGCCATAACCGGTGACCGAACAAAAAATGATGCCGGGGTTGATCTGTTTAAGATCGTCGTAACCCAGTCCATAACGCGCCATGGTGCCGCCGCGCAGGTTTTCGATCACCACGTCGGCGTCTTTGACCAGGCGGCGAAACACCGCTTGCCCCTGCGGCGTGTTGATCGCCAGGGTGATCGAACGCTTGTTGGCGTTGTACGCCAAAAAATTGTGCGCCATTTGCGCGCTGTGAAATGGCGTCACCAAATTGCCCGACGTGCGCGCGGAGTCACCGACGTCGGGCTGCTCGATGTGAAGCACATCCGCGCCATGCAGCGCGAGTTGATACGCCGCGAAGGGCGCCGCGACGATGCGCGCCACCGCCAGTACTTTGACGCCGGCGAACGCTTGCTGAGGAATCATGAGGTCTCCCACCGACAGAACCGAGATACCGGGCAAATTTAACGCATGCTCGCCTGGCCGTACTCGAAAAACAAAATATTAAATAAAATCAATATGTTACGTAAATTACCGGCTGGGCCGCAAGGCGAATGCCAGCAGCACGCTGGTCAACAGCAGCAACACCAGCGCGCTTAACGCGAGCGACCAATGGATGCCGATGGCGCTGCCGAGGATGCCCACGGTGATGCCGCTAAATGCGCGCAGGCCATTGTTGGACATATTGTAAAGCCCGATGAAGCGCCCGCGCAGCGCCGGCGGCGCGTGTATCTGCACCAGCGTTTGCGCCATCGCGTTGTAGGCGAGTTGCAAAAAGCCGGCGACGAACATCAGCGCGGCTGCGAGCGGGTAGCTGTCGGTGAGCGCAAAGCCGGTGATGGCGATGCACCACAGAATCGTCAACACGATCGCCGTGCGCGGCTGCGCTTGCAGCAGCCCGCGCGCCTCGAGAATCATGCCGCCGATAAACGCGCCCGCGGCGTTGGCGGCGAGCAACACGCTGTAGGACCAATCGGCTTTTTCGGTGCCCAGATCGTGCGCGAACTCCGGCATCTGCGCCTGAAACGCGGTGCCGACAAAAAACGACGAAATGCCCGCCAGCACGATCATGCTGTACGCGGTGCGGTTATTTTGGGCGAGCCGCAGCGTGTTAAGCGCGTCTTTCAAGCCCCAGCTCGGTTTGGGCTGTGCCGCCGCGTGCCGGCGCGCGCCGTGCGGCGTGCGCGCAAGCCACACGATCAGCGGCAGATAAATCAGCACATTGATGAATAGCCCCGCCGCCGGGCCGAGCGCCAGCATCAGGCCGCCGCCGATGGCCGGGCCCATCAGCATGCCGAGCTGGCGCGCGGTGGAGCTTAGTCGCACCGCGCTTTGCAAATCCTTGCCGCCGACGATATCGTGAATCAACAACTGCGCCGCCGGCCCCCACAACACGCCGGCGACGCCGTGGATGGTGAGCAGCACCACCGCGTGCCATTCCTCGATCGTATCGCTCACAAACAGCAGCGCCCAGCCGAGCGAAGCGGCCATAAAAAGCGCCATCGCGATTTGTATCAGCCGTCGGTTATCGAAGCGATCGGCCAGCGCGCCGGAGTACACCGAGAACAACAAAAACGGCAGCCAATGCGTCAACACCGCTACGCCGCCCAGCCACGGTGAATGAAACTTCTGATACAACACCCAGTAGCTGATCACATGCTCGATGTTATCCGCCATCATCGCCAGCGCGGTGGTGATGAAGTAAACGCGGTAATCGCGGTGATGCAGGGCGGCAAAGCTTTTGGGCGGTTCGGTTTGCGGCGCGGGGGGCTCGGACATGACGGACAATTGTAGCGCGATGGCCACCGTGGTTTACTGTGCGCGCTTGATGCGGTGTTGAAACATCAAGACCATTCGGACTTTACTAACGGCCGGCCCGCCAACAGCCCCGGCAGAAAGGCGCACCATGACCATCCACTTCGGCGTACTCATCCCCTCCACCAACACCACGGTCGAAACGGAACTGTCGCGGCTGCCGGCGAGCTACCAAGCGCACTACGCGCGGCTGATGAGCAGCACGCCGGGCCACCCGTTTGCGCCCAGCCGCGACGAGGATGTCGATTGCCAGTCGAAATTGCTCGGCAGCGCGCGGGTGTCGATGGTGATTTTGATCCAAACCTCGGCGAGCCTGTTCGCCGACGATTACGACGAGACCGTAATCCCGCGCATGAGCGCCGCCGCCGGCGGCGTGCCCGCAACCACCTCGGCGCGCGCGGTGGGGCAAGCGCTGCGCGCGCTGGGCGTTGAGCGCGTCGCGCTGGTGTCGCCGTACTCGGTGCAAGCCAACGAACGCGCGCGCCACTATTTCAGCGGGCGGCATGGGCTAAACATCGCCGCGTTGGAGGGCTTTGCGGCAAGCGACGCCTATGCCATCGGCAAGCTCGGCCCGGAAAACGCGCGCGAGGCCTTTGCGCGCATCGACCGGCCGCAAATCGACGCGTTCATGGTGCCCGGCGCCAACTTCCCGACCATGGCATCGATCGGCGCATGGGAGCGCGAATTCGGCAAACCGGTGGTCACCTCCACCCAGGCCGCGCTGTGGGCGATGGCGCGCCAACTCGGCGGCGAGCCGATCAAGGGTTACGGGCGTTTGCTCGAGCAGATGCCCAAGGGGTGAGCGCCGGCGCGGCGGCGTAAATGGGCTGGCGCGAGACGCTTAAGATTAAGCTCAAGGGCGGCGTTTGCCCCGTTGTTGCCGTTCGGATTGTTAGACGTTCAAGGGCGGGTGTCGGAGATGCCCCGTCGGTCGCGGCGATCACCGACGGGCGGCGCCTCGGCCACGGCCGCCGCTCGCGTTGCGCCGAATGTGCGGCAGAAATGCGGCGGACACCGGTCGCCCGACAATCGGTGATTGGCGGGACATATGCGGGGTTTACCACGGATAGGCAAAAGTGGAGACCTGACCCGATCGCCGGACCCGATCGCCGCTAATGGGTGACCCAATACTGTTCTTCAATCCTGTGGTGGGATTTATATCGAGCCTGGAACCCGAACCTTCGCTAGAAGTCCTTCGTCACTTACAATCCGTTCACAAAAAAAACGCAAACGCGCCTAGCCGTTCAGCAATCTCACGTTTGACATCTATCGTGTGGCTGACTCGTGCGATCAATTCAAATTTTTCCTTCAGTCCAATCTCAACGCGTTTGCGCGCATCGCGTAGCACTTCTCGCACATCACTGGCTGGTTGATTAGCTAAGGATACGCTGATCAAGTAGGTAAAAGGTGCGCCCGAGGAAAGCGATGATGCCGATTAGGCGAAATGAATGCTGATTTCATCAGGCCGAAGGCGCTTTCGATGTTTAATTCGGTGT
>VGIF01000068.1 GCA_016868015.1 Betaproteobacteria bacterium | reverse complement strand
TTTTGCCTATCCGTGGTAGACTTCGCATATGTCCCGCCCGCTAAGACTCGAATTCGAAGGCGCGTTGTACCATGTGACCTCGCGCGGGGATCGTCGCGAACCGATTTTCGATGACGACGAGGATCGTGCGGCTTCGAATCAAAGGGGTCAGGCTCGATTTATTTGATGCTATAATAGCCTCATGCCCCGCCGCCCCCCTCCGCATCCACCTAGACGGCACCCCCCCGAATAAAAGGGGCCAGGCTAGATTTATCTGTGCTAGCTCGCGTAGGTTGGGCTGACGAAGGAAGCCCAACATCTTTGGGACAGGCGCTACAAGCGTTGGGCTTCGCTACGCTCGGCGCCAACCTACATCGAGAAATACCATTAGGTCAAAATTAATGTCTGCAATGCGGTGCTGAGTTTTGAGTCGTGACCGTCAGCAAGTGGCCAGGTGCCGAGCGACCCATCACCCCGCCTAAATGCCGGCAACCACCAATATTCAACTGCTCTCAGCCTTCGCATCTCGCTCCAACAACTCACGCGCAACCCGCGCGGCGGATTGCGGCTGATCGAGCACGCGGCACACCGCTTCGGTGATGGGCATGGTGATGCCGCGCTGAAGCGCCAAGCGCGCGACTTCGCGCGCGGTGTAAACGCCCTCGGCGACGTGGCCGAGTTCGTTGAGGATGTCGGCCAGCGGTTGGCCTTCGGCCAGGCGCAAGCCGACGCGACGGTTGCGCGATAAATCGCCGGTGCAGGTCAAAATCAAATCGCCGACACCGGCGAGCCCCATGAAGGTTTCCGCGCGCCCACCGAGCGCCACACCCAGGCGGGTTATTTCAGCAAGGCCGCGCGTCATCAACGCGGCACGGGCATTCAGGCCCAGCTTTAAGCCGTCGCAAATGCCGCTGGCAATCGCCATCACGTTTTTTACCGCGCCGGCGACTTCGACGCCGATGACATCGGTGCTTGAATACACGCGCAGCGAGCCGCCGTGCAGTTCGCGCGCGGTGTTGGCGGCGAACGCCGCGTCGGTGGAAGCCAGCGTCAGCGCGGCGGGCAAGCCACGCGCCACTTCATCGGCGAAGCTCGGGCCCGATAACACGCCGCACGCGACGTTCGGCAACGCTTCTGCGCACACTTGATGCGGCAGCAGCGCGTGTTCGCGCTCGAAGCCTTTGCACAGCCACACCACCGGAACGCTGCTGCCCGCGGCTTTGAGTTTGTTCAGCACATCGCGCAGACCCGCAGTGGTAACGCCGGCGAGGATGAGCGTCGCACCGGCGTGCGCGGTGTTGAAATCGGCGCTGATCTTAAGCTGCGGCGGCAGCGTGACGCCGCGCAAATAACGCTGATTGACGCGCGCGCTTTGCATCGCCGCCGCCTGCGCGGCATCGCGCGCCCAAAGCGCGACGCTGTGCCGCGCCGCCAGATGCACCGCCATCGCGGTGCCCCATGCGCCGGCGCCGAGTACGGCGATGTTCATGAGTGAGCCGTCAAACGCCCCATACCTGGGGGGCGCGGATAAACCCCGACCCGCCGTCGCGATGACGCACACGCACCCAAGCACCGGCCACCTCGGACAATTCGAGTATCACGTTTTGATTGGCCTGGAACACCACTTTGGCGTTGTCGTCCGGCGCCTGGCGCACGGCTGCCTGCGCGATTCTCACCATCACCGTGCGTGGCTTGGCGGCGACTTTGGACGCCTCCACCCAGCTTAATTCTCCACTGGCATCGCGCACTTTGACCCAGCCTTGCACCGCCACCACCACTTCCAGCGGGTAGCCCTGGGTTACGATAAACATCTTCTTGGATTGCGCGGACGGCGCGTCGTAAAGCACCGCCGCGCCATCGATCACCGAGCGAAATTCAGCCGCGGCCGCCGGCGCGCCATGCGCCGCCAGTATGGCCAGCGTTGCAACCGACACCGCGATGGCTCGGCGCACGCTTAACATCAGTTCACCGTGGGTTGCGCCGGCGCTTGACCACCGGCTTGCGCGGCGCGCTGCTGCGCGGCTTGCTGATAGGCTTGGCTGAAATCCATGTGATGCAGCAACACCGGCGGGAAGCCCGCGTGTGACATCGCGCTCGACACCGCTTCGCGCGCGTAAGGCAGCAAAGTTGACGGGCACAAAATGCCCAGCACCGCATCCAAATCCTGCGGCGGCAGGTTGCGGATGTGAAACAGCCCCGCCTGCGCCACCTCCACCAGGCACAGCGTGCGCTCGGCGGTCTTGGTGGTGATGGTCGCGGTTAGCACCACTTCGTAGAGCGCGCCCTGTTCCACCACGTTTGCGGCAGTGCTGATGTTGACTTCGACTTGCGGTGTTTCATTGGACAAAAACACTTTAGGCGCGCCCGGCACCTCCACCGACATGTCTTTGACATAGACTTTTTCCACCGCAAAAATCGGCTGAGTGGTGTCTTGTGCGTTGGGCGCCTGCTGCGGCTGCTGCGGCTGCTGCGGTTGTTGTTCGCTCATTCGTTCATGCTTTCGATGTTTTCTGTTGCAACCCTTATTTCGCCAGCAGCGGATCGAGCCCGCCCGCGCGATCAAGCGCGGACAAATCGTCGTAGCCGCCGACATGCGTGTCGCCGATATAAATTTGCGGCACGGTGCGCCGCCCGGTTTTTTCCATCATTTCATCCCGGCGCGCGGGTTCTTTATCGATGTAAATCTTTTCGATTTCCGTCACGCCTTTTTTTGCCAGTAGCCGCTCCGCGGATACGCAGTACGGTCAAACCGCCGTGCTATACATCAAGACCTTGGCCATGATTTCCCTGTGGGTGGTTGATTAAGACGATTGCCTGATTACTTCTTTTCGAGCGGCATGCCCGCCTGCAGCCACGCGCCGATGCCGCCGCGCAGCGAAACAACATCGGTAAAACCCTGTTTGCGCAGATTCGCCACTACCGCCGCCGAACGCCGGCCGTTTTCGCAACTGACGATGACGGATTTGGTTTTGAATTTTTCGATCTCTTTCATGCGCGCATCGAGATCTTTTTCCGGCACGTGACGCGCGTTGTTGATGTGCCCTTTGTCGTACGCGCCCTGCTCGCGCACGTCGAGCACCACGGCATCCTTGCGATTGATCAGCGACACCGCTTGCGGCGGCCCCACCTCGGGCGCGCCCATGCCGCGGCGAAACAGCGGCATCAGCAACATCGTGCCCGACACCACCATCAAGCCCAGCAACACCAGGTTGAACGGGTTTTTTTGCAGAAAAATGAAAAACTGTTCCAACGGGCGCTCCTCAAAAACTGGCGTACAATTATACCGTATGGACGCCGCATCGATGGCGATTATCGATTGAAAATCATGAACCTAACACCCGTATTACTGATCATTTTGGATGGTTTCGGGCATCGCGAGGAATGCGATCACAACGCCATTTGCCAGGCGCGCAAGCCACACTGGAATTTTTTGTGGAAAACCCACGCGCACACCGTTATCGACGCCTCGGAAAAATGGGTGGGCTTGCCCAGCGGGCAAATGGGCAACTCCGAAGTCGGCCACATGAACATCGGCGCCGGTCGCGTGGTGTATCAGGATTACACCAAAATCGAGCACGCCATCGAAACCGGCGAGTTCCGCAAAAACCCGGTGCTCACCAAGGCGATTGAAGTCGGCAAACAGAATGCGCTGCATATTTTGGGGTTGCTGTCGCCCGGCGGTGTGCACAGCCATGAATCGCAGATTCACGAACTGGTGGCGATGGCCGCGCAAGCGGGCGTAAAAAACATCTATGTGCACGCGTTTCTCGATGGGCGCGACACCCCGCCCAAAAGCGCCGAGCCCTCAATTGCCGCGCTGGAAAAAAAATTCGCGGCGGTGGGCGCCGGGCGCATCGCCTCCATTTGCGGGCGTTATTTTGCGATGGATCGCGACAAACGCTGGGAGCGCGTGAGCCAGGCCTACGACTTGATCACGCAAGGCAAGGCGCCGTTTCAAGCGGCGAGCGCGATCGAGGCCTACCAACTCGCCGACGTACGCGGTGAAACCGACGAATTCGTCAAAGCCACCGCCATTGTGCCGCCGGGTGCAAAGCCGGTGCGCATGAACGACGGCGACGCGGTGGTGTTCATGAATTTCCGCGCCGACCGCGCGCGGCAAATAACCCATGCGCTTACCACGCCGGGCGATGCCAACTTCAGCGGTTTCAAGCGCGAACATGCGCCCAAACTGGGCTACTACGCCACGCTCACCACCTACGGCGAGGATTTCGCGCATCTGCCCGCGGCGTTCGCGCCGCAAGACATCAACAACGGCTTTGGTGAGTATCTCGCCGCGCGCGGGTTAAAACAACTGCGCATCGCGGAAACCGAAAAGTACGCGCACGTGACATATTTTTTTAACGGCGGCATCGAAACGCCATATCAAGGCGAAGATCGCATCATGGTGCCATCGCCCAAGGTCGCGACCTACGACTTGCAGCCCGAAATGAGCGCGCGCGAAGTCACCGACAAGCTGGTGGCGGCGATCGCAAGCAGGCAATATTCGGCGATCATTTGCAACTACGCCAACGGCGATATGGTGGGCCACACCGGCAATCTTGACGCGGCAACCCGTGCGATCGAGGCGCTTGACGAGTGCATCGGCCGCGCGGTCGAGGCCATGCAAGCCATCGGCGGCGAAGTGCTGATCACCGCAGATCACGGCAACGCCGAAACCATGCTCGATTTGGAAGCGCAGCAGCCGCACACCGCGCATACGTTAAACCTGGTGCCGCTCTTATACATCGGGCGCAAGGCCAAGGCGAAGAACGGCGGCGCGCTTCAGGATGTCGCGCCGACGCTGCTCAAAATGATGGGCTTGCCGCAGCCGCCGGAGATGACGGGTAAGCCGCTGCTCGAATTCGCGTGATCACGCGCGCAAGATCAAAACCGATTCACCTCGGAGGCCTCACTGACGTAACGAGGGCGCAGAAAACAACACGCAGAGAACTTGTCTGCGTTTTCTCTGCGCCTCTGCGCCGCTGCGGTTTGCTGTTGATGTTGGTGTTGGTGTTTGTTCCCCTGACTACCGCCGCCCAAAGCCCGCGCAACCCCGAAAAAGCCAAGGTCGAACTGCAGCAACTGCGCGCGCAAATCGAAGCGCTGCAGAAAAAAATGGCGGCCGACGAGCAAACGCGCAGCGAGGCCGCCGATGCGCTGCGCGATTCGGAGCGCGCGATTTCGCAAGCCAACCGCGAGTTGGCGCAACTCGATCAAGCCTCGCGCACGGTCACGCAGCACACGCAAACGCTGCAAGGCGAAACGCGCAAGGCCAACGAAGCGCTGGCCGCGCAGCAAAAAGCGCTGGCGCGGCTGCTGCACGAGCAGCATGTCAAACACGGCGGGGTGGCGCCCGATACACTGCGGCTTATTTTGAGCGGTGAAAACCCCAACGACATTGCGCGTCACCTGCATTACCTGAGCTATGTAACACAAGCGCAAGGCGATGCCATCCGCGGCCTGCGCGAAAGCCTCGCCAAGCTGCAATCGCTGCGCGACGAAGCCGCCGCCAAGGCCGCCGAGCTTGCCGCCATCGGCGCCGAGCAACTAAACCAGCGCAAGCGCCTGGAGGCGGAAAAAGTGAAACGCGCCGATGTGGTGGCGCGGCTCGCGCGCGACATCAGTGCCCAGCGCCGCCAGATCGGCGTGATGCGCCAAAACGAAACCCGCTTGACCCACCTGATCGAGCAACTCGCACGCGTCATCGCGCGCCCGCCGCCTTCGCGTGAACCCGCGCGCGGCAAGCCCGCCGTGGTGCGTCCGAAAGCGGAAATTGAACGTAATGAACAGTTGCCGGAACCGGTCCACGGGGCGCAGTCGTTTGCGAGCTTGCGCGGGCAGCTAGCGTTGCCGGTGCGGGGGGAACTAACGGGGCGTTTTGGCAGTCCACGCAGCGATGGCGGCGTTACCTGGCGAGGCCTGTTTTTGACGGCGCGCGCCGGGGAGGCGGTGAAGGCGGTCGCCGCCGGGCGGGTAGTGTATGCCGACTGGTTGCGAGGCTTCGGCAACCTGCTAATCGTCGACCACGGCGAAGGGTATATGAGCCTTTATGGCTATAACGAGTCCCTTTTAAAGCGGGTTGGTGACGAAATTCACGGTGGTGATACGGTGGCCACGGTTGGCAACAGCGGCGGCAGCGCGGATTCAGGTTTATACTTTGAGTTACGCCATCAGGGTAAGCCGTTCGACCCGCTGAGCTGGGTGCGGCGTCGCTAGCCTGAGGGCGGGCCAGCAGCGGGACTTTTGGGGTTTTTGCATTGGAGCAGTTTATGCGTAGCAAGCTGGGGCAATTCGGCCTCATCATCGCGGGTGTGCTGATCGGCGTTGCCATCAGCTTGAACTTCTCGGCGGTCGCGCAGCGCGAAAGCGCGGCGCGTGCGCTGCCGTTGCCAATCGAGGAGCTGCGCGCGTTCACCGAGGTGTTCGGGCGCATCAAGCAGGATTACGTCGACCCGGTCGAGGATAAAAAACTCATCACCGAGGCGATCAACGGCATGTTGACGGGCCTTGATCCGCACTCGGCCTACCTCGATCAGGAAGCTTTCCGCGAAATGCAGGTCGGCACGCAGGGCGAGTTCGGCGGCCTCGGTATCGAAGTGGGCATGGAAGATGGGTTTGTCAAAGTGATTTCGCCTATCGACGACACGCCGGCGGCGCGTGCGGGCGTGCTCGCGGGCGACTTGATCGTGAAGCTGGACGACACCTCGGTCAAAGGCATGTCGTTAAACGACGCCGTCAAGCAAATGCGCGGCAAGCCCAACACCAGGATTCGTCTCACCATCGTGCGCAAGAACGAGCCCAATCCGATTGAAATCGTGTTGACGCGCGCGGTCATCAAAATCCAAAGCGTGCGCGCCACCACGCTGGAGCCGGGCTACGCCTATTTCCGCGTCACGCAGTTCCAGGAAGGCACCGCCGAGTTGCTGTCGCGCGCGCTGGAGCAGCACATCAAGGGCCCGATGGAAGGCATCATCCTTGACCTGCGCAACGACCCGGGCGGGTTGCTAAATAGCGCGGTGGCGGTGACCGCGATGTTCGTCGAGCCGGGCAAATTGGTGGTCTACACCGACGGGCGCGCCGAGGATTCAAAAATGCGCTTAAACGCAAGCCCCGAACACTATTTGCGCGGGCGCATGCGCGAAGACTTCGTGCGCCGCGTGCCGCAAGAAGTGAAATCCATTCCGATGGTGGTGCTGGTGAACGGCGGTTCGGCGTCCGCCTCGGAAATTGTCGCGGGTGCGCTGCAAGACCACAACCGCGCGGTGATCATGGGCCAACAAACCTTCGGCAAAGGCTCGGTGCAAACCATATTGCCGCTGGGCAACAACACCGCGATCAAGTTGACCACCGCGCGTTATTACACGCCCAACGGACGCTCGATCCAGGCCAAGGGCATCACGCCGGATATTCCGCTGCAAAGCGCGGTCGACAAAAACGCGAGCTTGCGCATACGCGAGTCCGGCTTGAGCAAACATCTCGAAGACGCCAAAGCCACCGCGCCCGACCCGAAAGAAGCGGAAAATTTAAAGGCCGCCGAAGCCGCGCGCGCCAAGTTCAACTTCACGCCCGAGCCACGCCCTGAGATCGATCCGAAAGAGCTGCGCCCCGAGCCCGGCCAAGTGGTGTCACCCAAGGACTATGAGTTGAATCAGGCGGTGGCGTTTTTGAAGTCGCGTGCCGGCGCTGCCAGGTCAAATTAATCGCCAAAAAAATAATCAATAAAATCAAATATTTACGAAATATCACCGCCCGGCCGCGCGACCTTTGGCCGGGCGTTGTTATTTGACTCACATTGTTAGGCCGGCGCGATGAACGACGAACAACTACTGCGCTACAGCCGCCACATCCTGCTGCCGGAAGTGGGAGTCGAAGGCCAGGCGAAACTTGGCGCCGCGCGCGCGTTGCTAATCGGCGCCGGCGGTTTGGGCTCGCCGGTATCGCTGTATCTCACGGCCGCGGGCGTGGGTACGCTCACGCTGTGCGACGACGACAACGTCGATCTCACCAATTTGCAGCGGCAGATCGTGCATCGCACATCATCGATTGGCCGGCCTAAAGTCGAATCGGCGCGTGACACGCTGCGCGACGTGAACCCCGAAACCCAAGTCGAAACCATCGCCGCGCGGGTGGGCGGAGCCGAGCTCGATGAACTGGTCGCGCGCGCCGACGTGGTGCTCGACGGCTGCGACAACTTTGCCACGCGCCACGCGGTGAATCGGGCCTGCGTCAAACACCAAAAGCCGCTGGTCTCCGGCGCCGGCGTGCGCTTTGACGGGCAGATTGCCGTGTTCGATATGCGCGACGCCAACGCGCCGTGTTATGCGTGCCTGTTTCCCGAGGACGCGCAAAGCGAGGAATTGCGCTGCGCGGTAATGGGCGTGTTCGCGCCGCTGGTGGGCATCGTCGGCTGCATCCAGGCGGCGGAGGCGTTGAAGATATTGATGGGCACGGGAGAGACGCTCGCCGGCAAGCTGATGCTGGTGGATGCGTTAAGCATGGACATCCGCACGATCCGGCTCAGAAAAGACCCCGCTTGCGCGGTGTGTGGGGCGCGCTAGCGCGTCATATCGAGCGATGCGCCGCTTTGCACTGCTGTGTTCGCCGCCAGCAACGCCTGCAAATCGCGCGTCACCGCATCGAGCGTAGGCGGGTTGCGCCCCAGCATTTGCAGCAGCAGGCGCGAGGGGAAATCCGCCAGCGCCAGCGGTCGGTTCATTTTGACGCGCGCGGCGGATTCGACGTTCGGCCGCAGGTGCGTCATTTTAAAGCCGGCCTTGGCGCTTTCGACGGCATCGGCCATCGCCAGTTGCGAGCGCGCGATGCCGAGCAGCAGTTCGGCCATTTGTTCGGTGCTCAGATTAGACATGGTTTCTCCTTGGAGCCCGTTGTGAACAATTGCTTGTGAGCAAAGATTTTTCCCTCACCCCTGCCCCTCTCCTGATGGGCTGATCATTACCCAGATCTTTGCAGCAAATATCAAGCGCTTACGAGTAGGGTGCGCACCGCGCACGCGGACGATCACTGACGCGTGCGCGATGCGCACCCTACGCTCGTCAAGTTCCCGTAGGGGGGTTCAAAAGCCCTTCTCCCCTCGGCAGAAGGGTGGGGATGAGGGAGACGCGTTTGAAATATCTGCAATTTCACCGCAGGTTTTAGGCCAACACGCCTTCCATCAACTGCTTCCACTGCCGCGCCCACATTTCCGTCGGGTCGCGCTTAAAACCGCTTTTGGCGAATTGGTGCCAGCGGCCGTTAACCCAGCTCATCACCAGATTGGCTTGGGCGTTGATATCGACGTCTTGCGCAATGGCGTTTTGCGTCATCGCGAAACGCAGCGTCTGGCGCAGCGTGGCTTCCAGGCGCTCGTGCAGTTGATTGATGCGCGCTTGCAGCTTATCGTCTTCGTTCACCAGCGCATCACCGATCAGCACGCGTGTCATGCCGCGGTTTTTTTGCGCAAAGCCCAGCATCACGCCGATGATTTGCTCGCCCTGGCGCAGCCCATTTTGCTCTTCGCTGACGATTTTGTTGATCAACGCGAACAGCGTTTGCTCGATGAATTCGATCAAGCCCTCGAACATCTGCGCCTTGCCTGAAAAATGGCGATACAGCGCCGCTTCCGACACGTCGAGCTGTTTGGCGAGCGCGGCAGTGGTGACTTTTTCCGCAGCCGGGCCTTCCAGCATGTGCGCCAGCGTTTGCAGTATTTGATTCTTGCGGTCGGACGTTCTTGGCACGCGCTCCCCCTTACTTTATTGGTTTTAACAACTGCGGCAACTTCGCCAGGCTGCGCACGGTTTTATCCACGTACGCCGGCGCTCTCCCCCGCGCCACCAGGTTTCCGGTGACCCACACGGTTTTCATGCCCAGACGCTTGGCGGTTTGCAGATTCTCCAGCTTGTCTTCGACCATGATACAGCGGCGCGGATGCAAATGGTGGCTGCGGCACAAACGCAAAAAACCATAAACATCGGGCTTGGGCCGGTAGCGCGTGTGTTCGATGGTATAGACGTCGGCAAATAAATCGATGATGCCCAGCCCCTTTAACACATCCTCGGCATAGTGCACCGGCGCGTTGGAAAACACGAATTTGCGCCCCGGCAGCCGTGCCAGCGTCGATCGCAGCAGCGGTTCGGTCAGCAACACGTCATGCAAATCCGGAAACTGATGCGTCTCGCGCAAAAAATGCGCGGGGTTGGTGTCGTGATGGCGAATGAGCCCGAGGATCGTCGCGCCGTAACGTTGCCAATAGCGATGGCGCAGCGCGTCGGCGTCGGCTGCACTTAACTTAAGATGCGCTTGCACATATTCGGTCATCGCGCGGTTGATGCGCGGAAACACGTGCACGCTGGCATCGTGGAGCGTGTTGTCCAAGTCGAAAATCCACGCGCTGCCTTGCAGCATGGCGGGCACCGGCGTAGCGTGAGCGGGCAGCTTAATGGCTCTTGATCAGCGTGCCCACGCCCTCGTTGGTGAGGATTTCCAGCAGCAACGCGTGCGGCACGCGCCCGTCGATGATGTGGCAACTGTTGACGCCGTTTTTCGCCGCGTCGAGTATCGAGGCGATCTTCGGCAGCATGCCGCCGTGGATGGTGCCATCGGCGAACAAGGCGTCGATTTGCTTGGCGGTGAGCCCGGTCAACAGCTTGCCTTCCTTGTCGAGCACGCCCTGGGTGTTGGTCAGCACCACCAGTTTTTCCGCGCGCAGAATCTCCGCCACCTTGCCGGCGACCAGATCGGCGTTGATGTTGTACGACTCGAAGTTTTTGCCAAAGCCCACCGGCGCGATCACCGGTATGAAGTTTTGCGTATGTAAAAGTTGCACAATGCCGGGGTCGATGCTGTCGACCTCGCCCACCAGGCCGATATCGACAAACGCGCCGGGCTTGGTGGCATCGGGCATTTGCATTTTGCGCGCGCGAATCAAGCCGCCATCGGCGCCGGTCAAGCCCACCGCGCGCCCGCCGTGTTTGTTGATGAGGTTGACGATATCCTTGTTGACCTGACCGCCCAGCACCATTTCCACCACGTCCATGGTCTCGGCGTCGGTGACACGCATGCCTTGAATGAACTCGCCCTTTTTACCCACGCGTTTGAGCCAATCGTCGATCTGCGGCCCGCCGCCGTGCACCACCACCGGGTTCATGCCGACGAGTTTGAGCAATACCACGTCGCGCGCGAAGCCCTCTTGCAGCGCCGGGTCGGTCATGGCGTTGCCGCCGTATTTCACGACGATGGTTTTGCCGTGAAAGCGCTGAATGTACGGCAGCGCCTCGGCGAGAATTTGGGCCTTGATGCTGACGTTGGGGGGGCTGGTGGTCATGGGCGTAAGGGAAAATACTTGTGACGTGAGGGCTCGCTTATTTTACACGCACAAAAAATGCGGGGCGCGCTAATTTGCGCCCCGCTGGGTGTCTTGCTGAGCTCATGCACAAAAACTGCGCGCGGGGTTGCCCTCTCCCCCGTCCCCTCTCCCGCATGCGGGAGAGGGAAGTTACAGGGTTACTGAATGGTGATGCGTTTCGCCGCGGGCGCCGCTTTTTTCGGCAGCGTCAGTTCCAGCACGCCGTCGGCGTATTTGGCCGTTGCGGTGGCTTCATCGATATCGCCGCCCAACGCAAACGCGCGCTGGAATTTGCCGACGTAACGCTCGCTGCGCAGCACGCGCTCACCGTCCTTGACATCTTTCTCGCGCCGCACTTCGGCGCTGATCGATACTTGATCGCCGTCGATCGAGATTTGAATGTCTTCCTTTTTCACGCCGGGCAGATCGGCGCGCACGGTGTACGCCTTTTCGCCTTCCGCGATGTCGGCACGGAATTTCGCGACCGTGTCTTCGCTGTCGGTGCCGTTATACGCCACCGGCCGCAGCACAAAGCCGCGAAACAGTTGATCGAATGCGTCGTCGATGGGGGAAAAACGGGTAATGTTGACCATGTGTCTGTCTCCTGGGTTGGCGGGCGTCTTGCGCCCATGGCTCGAATATGGGAGTCTCGTTTTTGATTTCAAGAGTAGCCGGCGCAGGTATCGTGCAAAAACCCCGTCATTACTGTAAGTATCTGATTTAATTGAATATTTTATGACGGTACACCAAACCGAGATCGCACAGATCGAACAGCACTGTCCCTACCTGGTGCGTTATGCAATGCTGCAATTGCGTAACGCGAGCGTGGCGCAAGACGTGGTGCAGGACACCCTTGCCGCGGCACTGGGCGGGCTTGCCCGCTTTGCCGGCCACTCGCCGATGAAGACGTGGCTCACAGGCATCCTCAAACACAAAATCATCGATCATCACCGCCGCGCCGCGCGCGAGCAGCCGCTCACCGATGACGAGACGCGCAGCGAAGGCGAGGCCGCCGATGCGCTGTTTCGGGAAGACGGCCATTGGGACGTGCCGCCGAACCATTGGGGCGATCCCGAGCGCGCGCTCGACAACAAGCGTTTTTTAGAAGCGTTGGAAAAATGCACGCAACTGCTCCCCGCCAAAACCGCGCGCGTGTTCATGATGCGCGACGTGATGCAGCTCGAGACCAGCGACATCTGCAAGGAACTTGGCATCTCCGCGACCCACTGCTGGGTGATGCTGCATCGCGCGCGGCTCGCGCTGCGTGAATGCCTGCAAAACACCTGGTTTGGAAAACCGTGATGCGGCTCACCTGCAAGCAAGCAGCCGCGCTGCTGTCGCAGGGGCTGGACCGCAAGCTCTCGCCGTGGGAACGCACGCGGCTGCGTTTACATTTGCTCGCGTGTGATGCCTGCCGTAACTTCGTCAAGCAAATTGAATTCATCCGCCGCGCTATCAGGCGCGTGGCCGATCGCGGGTAAAATCCGCTGTTACTCTCGCTTATAATCGTGTGGTGATGATTCGTATCCTTTTCCTGTTGTTCGCGGGTTTGTGCAGCGCCGGCGCGGCCGCGCAAACCATCCCGCCCTCCGAAATCGCCGCGCGCTCCTGGGTGCTGCTTGATACTTTAAGCGGCCAATTCATCACCGGCTACAAGCAAGACGAGCGCTTCGAGCCCGCCTCGCTCACCAAGCTGATGACGGCCTATCTGGTGTTCGATGCGTTAAAGCAAAAAAAAATCAAGCCCGAGCAGGTGGTGCCGGTGCCCGACAAAGCGCGCAAGGCGATCGGCTCGCGCATGTTCATTCAGCAGGATATCGCGGTGACGGTGGATGAGTTGGTGCGCGGCATGATCATTCAGTCGGGCAACGACGCCACCATCGCGCTGGCCGAAGCCGTCGCCGGCAGCGAAGAAGCGTTCGCGCAGCGCATGAACCAGGAGGCCAAGCGCATGGGCCTTACCAACACCGAGTTCGCCAACTCGACCGGGCTGCCCGCGCCGCGCCACAGCGCCAGTGCGCGCGATCTGGCCATCCTCACCGCCGCGCTGATCCGCGATTACCCGGAGCAGTATCCGCTTTACGCGCAAAAGGAATACACCTACAACAACATCACCCAGCAAAACCGCAACCGCCTGTTGTGGCGCGACCCGACGGTGGACGGCGTGAAAACCGGCCAGACCGAGGCTGCCGGCTGGTGTTTGATCGCCTCCGCCCGGCGCGATAACCGGCGCTTGATCGCGGTGGTGATGGGCGCGGCTTCCAACGCGGCGCGCGCGGCGGAAACGCAAAAACTCCTGAACTACGGTTATCAATTTTTCGACACGGTAAAGCTTTACGATCCACGGCAGGCGGCCTCCACCCCGCGCGTGTGGAAAGGTGCGTCCAACACGGTGAAGGCCGGCTTTCCCGACGGCCTTTATGTCACCGTGCCCAAGGGCCAGGGCGGCGCGCTCAAAGCCACCATCGAAAGCCAGCAGCCGCTGCTGGCGCCCTTGCGCGTGGGGCAAACGATCGGGACGTTAAAGCTTGAGTTAAACGGCAAGCCCTTGCAAACGCTGCCGGTGGTGGCGCTGGAGGACGTGCCGGTGGCCGGCATCGTCGGCCGCGCGTGGGATGCACTGCGCTTGTTAATCAAATGGGGAACCTGATGAGTGATATCGTTTACTTGAACGGCGAATTCATGCCGCTCGAAAATGCCCGTATCTCGCCGCTGGACCGCGGCTTTGTTTTCGGCGACGGCGTGTATGAAGTGATCCCCGTGTATTCACGCCACCCGTTCCGGCTGGCCGAACACTTCGCGCGGCTGCAAAACAGCCTGGATGGCATACGGCTCGCCAACCCGCTGTCCGATTCGGCATGGATGAAAATCACGCATGACTTGATCGAACGCAATATCGCAAGCTGCGGCGAGGATCAATCGATTTATCTGCAGGTCACGCGCGGCGTGGCCAAACGCGATCACGCCTTCCCCAAGGACGTGAAGCAAACCGTGTTCATGATGGCAAGCCCGCTCACCACGCCGCCCAAGGAGCAGATCGACAACGGCGCGCGCGGCATCACCGCCAACGATTTTCGCTGGCTCAAATGCGATGTGAAATCGGTGGCGCTGCTGGGCAACTGTTTGCTGCGCCAGCTTGCGGTGGACGCGGGCGCGGTGGAAACCATTTTGTTTCGCGACGGCAAGCTGACCGAAGCCTCGGCCAGCAACGTGTTCGTGGTCAAAAAAGGCGTGCTGCTGGCGCCGCCGAAGGATAACCGCGTGCTGCCCGGCATCACCTACGATGTGGTGATGGAAATCGCGCAGGCACGCGAATTCGAATACGAAGTGCGCGACATCTCCGAAGCCGAGGTGCGCAACGCCGACGAAATCTGGGTGACCTCATCGACCAAGGAGGTGCTGGCGATCACCAACCTTGACGGCAAGCCGGTGGGCAGCGGCCACCCCGGCCCGGTGTTTCGCCGCATGCACGCGCTGTATCAGGAATTCAAGCGCGACGTGATGCGCAAGGGTTAGCGCGTTTCACGCTCAACGTGCAACGTAGCTGACTCTCATGAACGTCAACACCTCACCGCAGAGGCGCAGAGAACGCAGAGTTGTCGCAGAGAAAATCGAAAAAGATTTTGGTGTTCTTCGAGTAACCTCTGCGTTCTCTGCGCCTCTGCGGTGAAGGGGTAGTTCAAAAAACAACAACCTCCATGGCCGACGAAGCACAACCCAGCCTGCTCGAATTTCCCTGCGATTTTCCGCTGAAGATTATCGGCTTTCAGCGCGCCGGTTACGCCCAAGCCGTGCTGGAAGTAGTGCGGCGCCACGCACCCGATTACGACGGCGCGCAAATGCAAATGCGCCCGAGCAGCAAGGGCAAATATTTAAGCCTGACTTGCACCATACGCGCCACCTCGCGCGAACAACTCGACGGCTTGTATCAGGCGCTGTGCGACCACCCGCTGGTGGTCAAAGTGCTATAGCCCCAGGATAGCCCGCACCAGCACGCGCTCAGGCTTTTTTCTTTTTCGCCGCGTCTTTGGCTTTTTGGCGGCCCGGCCGCGTGTTGCCGTGCGAACCCTTGAAGCGTTTGCCCTTAGCGGTGCGCTTGTCGCCCTTGCCCATCGTTCACTCCCGAATTAAAGAAGGCCGAATTGTACTCTGCCGCCGCGCGCACCGGGAGACGGCAAAACGCGGCGCGATCGCGTGCCACACCGCCGCCCATGCGCGGCATCACGGTATCGCGCAACGCGGTAAGCACGCGGCGCCATGCGCCAATTGATGGCTAGCGCGCGGGGTTGCGCCACGGCCGCGCTTGGCGTCAGCGTTGGCCGGCCACGCCGCGACGATGCCACTACGCGCCATTATGCGCGACAACCCAAACGCGTGCAGCCATGCAACAAATATTCAATAAAATCAGATACTTACGTAAACACCCACAGTTCAGCGCACGCGATAAACGCTTTTAAACTCCGCCGGGAACAGCGCCGGGATGTCCGATTTGGGGTGGCGCAAATACGCCGTCAGTTCACCGCATTGCTGGGTGAGCCGGTCGCGGTTGGCGAGCAAGGCCTTGATATTGTCCTCGCGCAACTGCAACACCTCGGATTGATACTTGCCGTAGTTCTTGACGTAATCGGCTTGGTCTTTCGAGGCGCGCTTCACAATCGCCGCGAAGCGGTCATCGAGATCGTCAACGATGCGCACGTGACGCTCGAACCAATCGTTGTAGGCGCCGGAAAACTCCGCACGCCGCGCCGGCAGCGCGCTGATACACGCATCGCGCAACGCCAGCACCCGTTGATATTCGTTAAACATCGTCGCCAAATCGGCGGCTTGCGAGCGCTCCTGCGCTTGCGCGATGGCACCCGGCGCCGCCAGCGCGAGGCATGTGCTGATGCGGCAAACCATCCTGCAAAATTGGGCGAACTTCATACGATTTGATCCCGCGTAAACTCGCAAAGGCGGCATTGTGCTACCGTTCCCGTGTACGGACAACTCGATGACCACCGCCACCACCCTCCCTTCCCGCGCTGCGATTGAAACACCGGCCGTCAAACACATCGGGCTCGCCGATTACGTAACAACGTGGCGCGCCATGCAGGCGTTTACCGCCCAGCGCGGCGCGGCGACGCGCGATGAAATCTGGCTGATGCAACACCCGCCCGTTTACACCCTCGGCCTTGCGGGCAAGGCGGAGCACTTGCTGCGTGGCGACACCGGCATCCCGGTGATCAACATCGACCGCGGCGGGCAAATTACCTACCACGGCCCCGGGCAGTTGATTGCGTATGTACTGCTCGACATCAAACGCCGCGGTTTGGGTGTGCGTGCACTGGTGCGTAAGCTCGAAAGCGCCGTGATAGACTTGCTGGCGAGCTACCACATCAGCGCGCACCATCGCGCCGACGCGCCGGGGGTCTACGTCACCCAGCACGGCGTCGAAGCCAAAATCGCCGCGCTCGGCCTGCGGGTGAAAAACGGCTGCTGCTATCACGGACTGGCACTGAACATCGACATGGATTTAACCCCCTATCAAGCGATCAACCCCTGCGGCTATGCGGGCATGGCGGTGACGCAGATGCGCGCGCTGGGCGTGAGCGAGGCGTTTGACACGGTGAGCGAAAAATTGACGCACCATTTGATCCACGCGTTGTCCTAACACCATGAGCGAAGCGGGCATCAAACAAAAAGGCCAGGCCAAAACCGCGCGCATCCCGATCAAGATCGTGCCGGTCGATCGTGCGCAAGCGCTGAAAAAGCCGGATTGGATCCGCGTGCGCTTGACCGACAGCCCGCGTTTTCGCGAGATCAAACACATTCTGCGCGAACAGAAGCTCCACACCGTGTGCGAGGAAGCGAGCTGCCCCAACATCGGCGAATGTTTCGGCAAGGGCACGGCGACCTTCATGATCTTGGGCGATTTGTGCACGCGCCGCTGCCCGTTTTGCGACGTCGGCCACGGCCGCCCGCTGCCGCCCGACGCGGAAGAACCGGTACATCTGGCCGACACCATCGCCGCGCTGAAACTGAAATACGTGGTGATCACCAGTGTCGACCGCGACGATTTGCGCGACGGCGGCGCGGCCCACTTCAAAGCCTGCATCAATGAAGTGCGCAAGCGCTCGCCGCAAACCAAAATCGAAGTGCTGGTGCCGGATTTTCGCGGGCGCCTCGACATCGCGCTCGACATTCTCTCGGAATGCCCGCCCGACGTGATGAACCACAACCTCGAAACCGTGCCGCGTCTATACAAGCAGGTGCGTCCCGGCGCGGATTACGCCAATTCGCTGCTACTACTCAAAAAATTCAAGGCGCGTTTTTCGCACATTCCGACCAAGTCGGGCCTGATGGTGGGTCTGGGTGAAACCGACGACGAAATCCTCGAAGTCATGCGCGACTTGAGAGCGCACGATGTCGACATGCTCACCATCGGCCAGTATTTGCAGCCGAGCACGCATCATCTGCCGGTGCTGCGTTATGTCGAGCCTGCGACGTTTGACCGCTACGCGGCAAAAGCCGAGGAAATGGGCTTCACCCACGCCGCCAGCGCGCCGCTGGTGCGCTCCAGTTATCACGCGGATCAACAGGCGCATGACGCGGGAATAGCCTAAATTGTGAAAAACGCGATTTGATTTGACAAACAATCTCAGAGGGCACGCCCGGCGACAGGCAACGGCCGGCCAATTGCGGAAGTAAAAATTGCGATTCTTATTGCCCGAAAGCTGCCTCTGATACGGTTCAAAATCAAACGTGAATCTCTAGCGATAAGCAGAGCAAAGAAAGAGCGGGAGCATAGCTCCCGCTCTACTCAATTACTTGAGCAGTTTCTTGTAAATCGCAGTAATCTGATCTAACGCGGTGTAGCACGCCTTATTCTTGCCCATGATTTCCGGCTTACTCTTTGCAATCTCCTGATATGCTCGCTTCGCTGTCTGTATTAGCTCTACATCGTCGAGTGACTCGGGCTGATTAATAGTCCAGTGGCCCCTTCTCCTAACCGCGAATTGCGCCAGCGATGCCAGGATCGGGAAGACTATACCGTCCGGCACTTCAAAGACTTCCCTTCCATCGCGCTCGATTGAGCGCAACCCCGTGCCTTGAAACCCTTGGTGCTCTTTCCACTTGCGATACAGATCATAGGCTTGTGGGGCCACGCTCAAATAGAATTCATAGACCTGTTTCAACTCCGGATTATCTTCTTCACGTGCACCGTCATAAATCGTTCTAAAGTCCTTTAGACACGTTGCTTTCGCACTGTAGGTATATGTCTTGTTGTATTCGCTGACTTTCCACCACAACTCGGGCGGCAATAATGCGGCGATGACTTGTAACAACTTTTCCGTATGAACATAGTCGTTGTCGTCTGCGGGTCGCTGTGTCTCTGATTTCTGAAGTCTAAGAGTGGGATGCGCCTTTTGAATAGCTCCTTCGAGTTCGTCGAGCTCCCCTTTCTTGCCAGCGATAGAAATCAGTTGGACATCATTTTGAAAATTTCGGGCAATTGAAATATCCGCGATCAAATCCTCGTCGTCGCAAACAATTAGCTCAAATTTGGCGTGGATGTCATCGACAGTATTTCCGGCATCAACAAAATCACGCACCACACCTTGCGTTTGCGACCCGTTGATAATGCTAGGGAAAGTTAGCGTGATACTTCGCTTTTCGGAATCGAGTACAGTTTTCTGCGCCACTATTACAACACCGCTGTTTAGGACGGAGAATCGACTCGGCTGCTCTTTTAGAGTTTCGCGAATCGCGCGATGCACCTGAGTAGATGCGCGCCGCTGCTTTCCTTCTGCTTCAACGAGATACCCACGCACGTTTTCATGTGTAGGGAGTCTTAGGATTTCGGCGAGTGGTATTTGGCCCGAAAATACTTGCCGATTGTCTGCCTTATCCTCGGGGCTTGTGATGTTACGAATGCTGTGGATAGACAGCGTGAGCGAACGAACGTCGCCCGAATTGGTACTTTTCATGGATTGCCTCTTCTGTGTTATGTCGTCAGGCTGATAACTCCCCGAACAATTCGGAGGTCTCTGACAGACAGTGAATAGCGTGCCATGAACCAGAAAATTTTTCAACCGAAATAGGCCAAGGTTCTGGAATTAACGGTTCCAGGCTCGCATTTTTCGCTGCTCCAAAGCCGACACTCGTCGTTTCCGCTTTGGGTCGACACGCGTCAGTCTCAAAGCAAGGGTCCTGCCACCGTTGACCCGATCAAGGCCAGGCTTCTCCATCTAACTCACGCGTTCGCATCGCTCAAAGGTCCGCACTCTCGCGCCTGTTGACGCCCACCCCATTTTCGGAACACATTGTCATGTCGTCCCCCGGTATCGAACGGAGCACCCATGCTGATACGTTCACTGCTCGTCTGCGCCGCGCTCGCGCTGCTGCTTCCCGAAATCACCGCCGCGCAAGCTTGCGCCAACCGGCCGATACGTTTTATCGTGCCCTCCGCCGCCGGCGGCAGCCCCGACATCAATTCGCGCGAGCTCGCCAACGAGCTCACCAAGCAATTGGGGCAGCAGGTGGTGGTGGAAAACCGGCCGGGTGCTAGCGGCATCATCGGTTATGAGTTGCTCGCGCGCGCCACACCCGATGGTTACACGTTTGGTTATATTTCGAATTTCATCGCCACCAACCCGAGCTTGTACGCGAAGCTGCCCTACGATTTCGCGCGCGATTTTCGGCCGGTGGTGTTTTATTTTCGCGGGGTCAATATCTTGACGGTGTCGCCATCGCTGCCGGTGCGCTCGGTGAAAGAGTTGATCGAGCATGCGCGCGCCAACCCCGGCAAACTCGCCTTCGGCAGCTCCGGCATTGGCGCGACGCCGCATCTGTCAATGGAGCTTTTTAAAACCATGACCAACACCAACATCGTGCACGTGCCGTACAAAGGCACACAGCTCGCGGTGACCGATGTGATCGCGGGCCAAGTCGACATCTTGTGCGACAACATGGCCTCGATGTTGCCGCATGTGCGCTCGGGGCGCGTGCGCGCACTAGCGGTGACGTCGTTAAAGCGCTCGACGGCAACGCCCGAATTGCCCACGCTCGATGAAGCGGGGCTGCCCGGCTACGAAATCACCGGCTGGTCGGGCATGGCGGTGCCCACGGGCACGCCCAACACAATCATCACCAGGCTTAATACGGAGATCAACAAAGCGCTGCAATCTCCCACGGTGATCAAAGGTATTACCTCGCGCGGCGGCCAGCCCGCGGGCAGCACGCCGGAGGAATTCGCCGAACATGTGCGCAAGGAAACCGAGCGCATCGGCAAGTTGGTGAAGGCGGTGGGCATTAAGCCGCAGTGAACGGCGCATCAAACATCAACCGCGCTCGGCGAGTTTCGCTTCGATCAACGCGTTCAACTTTTTAAAATCCGGCTCGCCCACCACGCGCAACACGATGTTGCCGCGTTTATCGATCACAAACGTGGTGGGCGTTAACGTCAAATCGCCAAACGCCTTGGCGAGCTCGCCCACCGGGTCGAACGCCACTTTGAACGGCAGCGCATTTTGCTTGGCGTAATCGAGCACGCGATTAGGCGGGTCGTAGCTCATGGCAACCGCGATGGTTTCGAAGCCGCGCGCGTTAAATTGCTTGTGCGTGGCGATGAGATGCGGCATTTCTTTGATGCACACCACGCAGCTCGTCGCCCAGAAGTTCACCAGCAAAACCTTGCCGCGCAGGGCGTTAAGCGGCAGGGTTTCGCCGGCAATTGTCATAAAGGTCACCGCGGGCGCGGGTTTTTCCTCGAATTTCGGGGTGCACGCTGTCAACGCGGTTGCGGTCAGCAGCGCTAACAGCATACGATTACCCCAATTGCCCGGGCTGCTCGGGCTTTTACGCGAAAGAGGTGCCACATGTTTCATAGGCTGCCAGTAGTGTCCGGACGTTGAGTGCCCGAAACGTGCTAATTGGTTGATTGTAAATAAATAACAGATGATTTTTTCTGGTCTCGATTTGAACAGCGTTTTCTCGATTTGCGATCCTGCGAGCAACTCACTCGCAGGAGATATCGATGAACCTGGGCAAACTCGTGTTCGCGCAACTCACGCAGCACATTCCGTTGACGACGTTTCGTCGTTGCGTGGCGCGCTA
>VGIF01000067.1 GCA_016868015.1 Betaproteobacteria bacterium | reverse complement strand
ACATCGAAAGCGCCTTCGGCCTGATGAAATCAGCATTCATTTCGCCTAATCGGCATCATCGCTTTCCTCGGGCGCACCTTTTACCTACTTGGTCAGCGTATCCCTAAAGGTAAACAGAACCGATTACTAGACCTCTGCGATTGGTTTGTGCCTATCCCCGGAGTGTCAACCAAGTAATTCCCGAAATACGGATAACGGTGATGTTAATGTGGAAACCAAACAGACCGTGAACAATATCGCTGCTCCCGATCTCTTGTTCACCCCCGCCCCGCAAGTTCCAAAGTCTTCTTCGCATTAGGCTTAATCACATGCTCCTGATAAGCCGGCCGCGCCGCTAGCCGCTCGTACCACGCGCGCACGTTGGGGTGCGCGGGCAGCGCTTCCTTGGGCGTCCAGTTAAACCAGCGGTGCGTCAACGAGCCGGCGGGGATGTCGGCCATGGTGAAACGCTCGCCGCACAGGTATTGCTTGCCGGCCAGATGCTTTTCCAGAATGTTCATCCACGGCACTTGCGCCTTGGCAGCAGTGAGGATGGCGTTGGGGTTGCGCTTGTCTGCGGGGCCGAAAAAATGCTGCAGGTAGACACTGTTGAATTGCGCGAAATTAAGCGAGCTCCAGTCCATCCACTTTTCCGCGTCGGCGCGGCCGCGCGGTGTGTCGGGGCATAGATTACCCAGGCTGTGCTTCATGCACAGGTAACGCACCACCGCGCCCGATTCCCAAAGCGTCCAGCCGTCTTCTTCTTCGAGTGTGGGCAGCCGACCGTTCGGATTCTTGCGCCGATATTCCGCATCGTCATTGCCGCCGAACTCGCCGCCCCAGTCGATGCGCTGGTGCGCGATGCCAAGTTCGCCGATGCACCACATTGCCTTGATGACGTTCGAGCCGTCGGGGCGTCCCCAGATTTTTAGCATGTTGGTTCCTTGTGTGGGTTGATGAGGTTCGCCGCAGTATAACCAGCGAGGAAAAGCGCAGAGCCCTTCAATAAGCTCAGGACAGGCTATTTGTCTTGCACACTATTTCTTCATCGCGCGTTTGGCGTTCTTCTTCGCCACTGCCGCCGGTTTCGCCCCGTCCTTTGCCGGAATAATGGGCAACAACAAATACGTCGGCTTATCCGCGCCGCTGTGGATAGTGTTCAGCGCACCATCGTTGTAATCCGCATGATAGTGCGTGAAATGCGCCGAACCGTGGCCGTCTTTGGGGCCGATGTCGAGCCGCAGTTTGTGGCCCTTTTTGATGACCACCGAAGTCGAAATGATTTCGACCTGGCATTCGACGATTTCACCCTTTTTGAGCCACCAGCGTTCGTTGTGCGCGTGGTACGGGCGATACGCCAGCGATTGGTCCACATCCAATTTTCGATGCGAAGCGCGCAGCCAGCCCTTGGTGACACATTCAGTGGGCTCGCTGCGCTGGCCGAGTTCGGCGAGGTCTTTGCCGCGGCCATCGATGTGCCGCAGCGTGGCGAAGATGTCCATGTCTTCCGAGGTGCTGGAGACCCAGATGTTCAACACAATCGGCCCGGTGATTTCGGTGTCTTGCTTCATCGGCGCGGTTTCGAACGACACGCCGTTTCTGCCGCCGTGGTTGTGACGGCCGCCGGGTGAAGCTTCATAGGTGATCTTGGCGTTTTTCGCTGGCGGGGTCGTGGAGAGTTTTCCTTTGGCGGTTTTGCCGTTGCCCGGTTTATCCTTCATCGGTTGCAAATACAACTTCGTCCATTGCGTGCGCGCGAGCGGCCATTCGTTTTCAAAACGGAACGGGTAGCGTTTTAACGTGCCGCCGGTGCGGATTTCCAGTTTCACCGGAGGCTCGTCCATGATGCCGGTGTCGATGCCTTTTAACCAATAATCGAACCAGCGCAGTTGCTCGATGCGGCCCTCTTCGCAGTGAAACGGGTGGTAGTGCGAGCCGGTGTGGATGCGCAGTTTTTTGTGTTTCGACGCCGCGCACAAATAGCCCTCGGTGTTGCCGCGTAAATGCAGTCCATGCCCGCCCCAGTTGCCCACGCTATACATCGGCACGGTGATCTTGTCCCACTGCGCGCTTTTGTAGCGCCAGTAGTCGGAATCGAGATCGTTACGCATGTAGTTCCACAACTGATTGTTGTTAAACGCATCGGGGTTATAGGTGCGCGGTTTGCCGAGCAGATGATGCGCCGCCTGCTGCCACCACCACGCCACCAAAAAGCCCGAAGCGAATACGCCGCCGTGATACGCCTGATCACGATACTGATCGGCGCGGCCCTCCCACGGCATGATCGCCTTTAACGCGGGCGGATTCAGCCCCGCCACGCGCCATTGAAAATTCGCGTGATACGAAATGCCGAGCAGGCCCACGTTGCCGTTGCTCCACGGCTGCTTGGCGACGTGCTCAATCGCGTCGTAGGTATCAAGCGCTTCCTGATACGAACTGGGGTCGGAAGCGCCCAGCGATTTGCCCGAGCCGCGGCTATCCACGCGCACCAGCGCATAGCCGCGCGGGCACCACCACAGCGGGTTGCACGTCTCCCAATTCATGTAGGGGTTGGCTTTTTCCTCAAGATCAGGCGGCGGTGTCCACAGCTTGTCTTTTTGATACGGGCCGGTGGTGAGGATGATCGGGCATTTTTCCTTGCCGCTGTCGCTAAAGTCAGGGCGGAAGATGTCGGCGCGGATGATCGAGCCGTCGCGCAGCGGAATCGCCACGTCTTTTTCGACGATGAGTTTGGATTTTTTGGGTTGTGAGACGTTGTGCTTGGGCATGGTCGCTCCCTGTGTGTTTTGGGGAATTATAGAGTGTGCACGTCGTTCTGGCGAAGGCCAGGACGACGGTGGGGGGCGACTTTGGTTAATTTTTTAGCCGCACGTGATGTGCACTCCCCGCGCAATCCTCATCCGTTTTTAACCCCGCCGCGCGTATGCCATATGCCGCCAGTTCCTCGTCTTTTTCTTGCGTGTCGCCGGTCACCCCCACCGCGCCGAGTAATGTGCCATCCACATCGCGTATCAACATACCGCCACCCTCGGCGAAAATTTTGTCCTGCGAGGCTTTGAACAAAAAATCCATGAACAGCGGCCGCTCTTCGGTGCGCAGGCGCACCAGGCTCGACGAGCGCCCCAGCGCCAGCGACGCGTAGGCTTTGCCCATTGCCATTTCGAAGCGCAGCATCGCCGAGCCGTCTTCTTTTTTGAACGCTTTGACCACCACGCCGGGTTCAACCACTACAATCGACATCGGCCGGCATTGTTGTTCGCGGGCACGGACGAGGATCGCGTCAATGATGGCTTCGGCTTGGGCTAGGGTGAGGGTGGACATGGCTTTCTCCGCGAGTGCCGGCATTATATGATGCGGCTTCAAAAGCTTTTTTGACTACGGATAATCACGGATACACATGGCGAATCCCGCGATGAAGTTATCTGCGTGTATCCGTGTTTATCCGCGGCTAAAACCGCGGTGGGCGTTTAACAATGGGTATCTGATGAAAACCTTTGCGATCTTGTTCCTTGCCGTGGTTTCCGGCGCCGTTGCCGCCGAAACCTATCCGACAAAACCCATCCGCTTCGTCGTGGGTTTCGCCGCCGGCGGTGCCAACGATTTGGTGGCGCGCATCGTGGGGGCGCGCCTGTCCTCGCGCTTGGGGCAGCAGGTGGTGGTTGACAATCGGGCGGGCGCCGGCGGCAACATCGCGCACGACATCGTGGCGAAGGCCGCCCCCGATGGTTATACGATGGTGCTGGCGTCCGTGGCCTCGATGGCAATGAGCCCGGGCTTGCATGGCAAATTGCCGTTCGATCCGGTGCGCGATTTTGCGCCGGTGGCGCAACTCGTGGATGTGTGCGCGCTGTTGTCGGTGCATTTGGCAAGCCCCACCAAATCGGTGAAGGACATGGTCGCGCGCGCCCGGCAGGCGCCCGGCACGTTAAATGTCGCCAACCCCGGCACCGGCAGCATCGGGCACTTGGCGGTCGAATTGTTTCAACACACCGCCGGCATACGCGTGCAAAGCGTGCCCTACAAGGGCGGCGGGCCAGCGGTAATCGATGCGATTTCGGGGCAGGTCGAGTTTCTCATTGGCATTATTTCCACCGGCGCGGTGCATGTGCGTAGCGGCAAGCTGCGCGGCTTGGGCGTCACCAGTGCAAAACGCTCGCCGATTTTGCCCGATGTGCCGGCGATCGCCGAAGCGGGTTATCCCGGTTATGAGGCGAGCGGCTGGTTGGGCATCGCGTTTCCCGCGAAAACGCCGGCGCCCTTGGTCGCGCGCATGCAACAGGAAGCAATGGCCGCGATGGCCGTGGCCGATGTGCGTGAACAGTTGCAAAACGCGGGCCTCGATCCCGCCTTCAAGGATAGCGCCGCGTTTGCCGCGCACATCAAGGCGGAGCTTGCGAAATGGACCCAACTGATCAAACAGGCGAACATCAAAGCCAATTAAACGCGCTACAATACGGTAGCGGCGAAAAATAAAAATTCAATAAAATCAATGGGTTGCAAATTTTCTAGTAGGGGAGCCTGTTTGCGCCTCGCGGTGGCTCGGCGGCGCGGCACTTTCGATGGTTAACTGAATCGAGGTTTTCATGGCATACAAAATTCTCATCATGGGCGCGTCGTATGGCTCGCTGCTCGGCACCAAAATCGCGCTTGCGGGGCACAACGTCGACCTCGTGTGTTTGCCCGCCGAAGCGGATTTGATCAACAGCGAAGGCGCGGTGATCCGCATCCCGGTGCGCGGGCGCGAAGGCCTGGTCGAAGTCGTTTCTAAAAAACTGCCCGGCAAAATGGCGGCCGGCGGCACCACCGCGTTCGATCCGAATAACTATGACCTCGTCGTGCTGGCGATGCAAGAGCCGCAGTACAGCTCGCCCGGCGTGCGCGAGTTGCTGGAGTCGGTGGCGAAATCCAAAAAGCCGGTGATGTCGATCATGAACATGCCGCCGCTGCCGTTTTTGAAACGCATCCAATCGATCGATGCCAATCTCATACGCGCGTGCTACCGCGAAGCCGCGGAGTGGGATAGCTTCGACCCCGCGTGCATGACGCTGTGCAGCCCCGACCCACAGGCGTTTCGCCCGCCGGAAGACAAAGTCAACGTGCTGCAAGTGCGGCTGCCGACCAATTTCAAATCGGCGCGCTTCGATTCGGAAGCGTACACCAAAATTCTGCGCGATTTGGAGCGCGACATCGAAGCCTCGCGCTTTGAAGTGGGCGGGCAAAAACTCGAACTGCCGGTCAAATTGAAAGTGCACGACGGCGTGTTCGTGCCGCTGGCGAAATGGGCGATGCTGTGCGCGGGTAACTACCGCTGCGTGCAAGCCGACGCCATGCGCCCGATCAAGGACGCGGTGCACAGCGACCTCGAAGCCTCGCGCGCCGTCTACGATTGGGTGAAAACGTTGTGTATCGATCTGGGCGCCGACGCGCGCGATTTGGTGCCGTTCGAAAAATACGCCAACGCGGCGTTGTCGCTGCTGACGCCGTCTTCCGCCGCGCGCGCGCTCGCCAACGGCGCGCCCAACATCGAACGCGTGGATCGCCTGGTGCAAACCATCGCCAAGGCCAAGGGCCGCAAGCTCGATGAGCTCGACAAGACCGTGACACTGGTGGACGGGTGGTTGGAGAAGAATCGCAAAAAGGCGTGAGGCGTGAAGGGTGAGGCGTAAGGCGTGAGGTGTAGATGCGCACTACGCTTCAGTAAAAGGCCCGGATGATTCCGGGCTTTTTGTTTGCACGTTTCACTATCGGTCTAAACTGCACACTCGTCGCTCGTTATCATTGTTGTCTGCGAGAGAATCGTAGGGGAGAAGTCGTGGCTGAAAATAAACTGTTGCTTCTCGTTGGAGTACCCGAAAACTACCGCCTCGGCGGCCCTGCCTTTGCGCGGCTGCACAGTGCACACCCGCGCTTCGAAGTGCGCATTGTTCATGACTTGGCGGCGTTTACGCAGCAGGTGGGCGAGGCTGATGCCGTGATCGGCAGCCGCCCCTATCTCAAGGCGTGCTCCGCGGTGTTGCAGCCGGGCTCGCGGCTGCGTTGGGTGCAGACCACCACCGCAGGTGTCGACCAGGCGTTGACGCCGGAGCTGCTCGCCGCCGAGCACGTGGCGATTACTTGCATCAAGGGCCCGCCGGGGCCGCTGATGGCGGAACACGCGGTGCTGCTGATGCTGGCGCTGGCGCGACATTTCCCGGCGTACCTCAAGAACCAGCAGCAACATATCTGGCGGCGCGAAGGGCAGGAGTGGCCGCCGCTGCACGGGCATACCGTCGCCATATTAGGCCTTGGCAGCAGCGGCGGCAATCTCGCGCGCGTGTGCAAAGCCGGCTTTGGCATGCGCGTGCTGGGCCTATCGCGCACCGCGCGCGCGCATCCCCATGTCGACCAGCCCTTTGATCAAAGCGAATTGCTCAGCATGCTGCCGCAAGCCGATTTTGTCGTGCTGTGTCTGCCCAATACGCCGCAAACCAAAGGCATCATCGATGCCGCGGCGCTTGCTGCGATGAAGCCCGGCGCGTACTTGGTCAACGTGGCGCGCGGCGCGTTGATCGACGAAGCGGCCCTCGGCGCGGCGCTACGCGCGGGCAAAATCGCCGGTGCGGGGCTCGATGTGACCAGCGAAGACCCAATTCCCAAGGAAAGCGCATTGTGGGATCTGCCCAACACCATCATCACGCCGCACGTCGCCGTCGAGTCGGTGAAGTTGAGCGAGGCGGTGGTGGATTTCTGGTGCGACAACGTGCGGCACTTTGCGCAGGGCGGAGCGCTGTTGGGGCTGGTGGATCGGCAGGCGGGTTACTGAGGATCTGATCATGGCTTTCGATTCCCTTGAGCAGCGCGACGCCCGCAGCGTCATTCACGGCCTGACCAATTTGAAGCTGCACGCCGAGCGCGGCGCTACCGTGATCGAACGCGGGCGCGGCGTGTGGGTGACGGACAACCACGGCAACGATTACCTCGAAGCAATGTCGGGCCTGTGGTGCATTGCGCTGGGCTACGGCAACGAGCGTCTGGCGGAAGTGGCGGCGCGGCAAATGAAGACGCTGGCGTATTACCCGCTCACCAATCACAAAAGCCATCCGCCGGTGATCGAGTTGGCGGAGAAATTAAAGGCTATCGCGCCAGTGCCGATGTCGCATGTGTGGTTTGCCAGCACCGGCTCGGAGGCCAACGATTGCGCGGCGCGGCTGGCGTGGTATTACTGGCACGCGGTGGGTGAGCCGCAACGCAAAAAATTCATCGCGCACAAGCTCGCGTATCACGGCAACACCATAGCCACCGCGAGTTTGTCGGGCGTGAGTTACGCGCACGATAAATTCAATTTGCCGCTGCCCGGATTTTTTCACGTTACTACGCCGCACTACACCCGCCACGCGCACCCGGGCGAGAGCGAAGACGCCTTTGCCGATCGTCTGCTCGCCGACATCCAACAACTCGTCGAGCGCGAGGGCGCCGACACCATCGCCGCGTTTTTTCTGGAGCCGGTGATGGCCGCCGGCGGCATTGTGGTGCCGCTCCGGCGTTACTTGGAGGGTTTACGTAAGTATTTGATTTTAAACAATATTTTATTAGTGGCCGATGAGGTGGTGACGGGCTTTGGGCGCATCGGTGAGATGTTCGGCTGCACCGCGATGGGGCTGCAGCCCGACATGCTGGTGTGCGCCAAGGCGTTGTCTTCCGCCTACATTCCGATTTCGGCGCTGATGATGAACGCACGCGTTTACGAAGCGATTGCGCGCCAGAGCGACGAGCAGGGCGTGTTGGGTTTGACCATGACCTACTCCGGCCATCCCGTTGCCGCGGCGGTCGCGCTCGAAGCGTTGAAAATCTACGGCGAGATGAACATCGCCGCGCGCGTGCGCCAACTGGAAGCGCCGTTTCTTAACGGCTTGAATCGTTTACTCGAACACCCGCTGGTGGGTGAAGTGCGCGGCAAGGGTTTGTTGGCCGGCGTTGAATTGATGTCGCTGCAATCGGCGACAGACAAACGCGTGCCGTTCGATCCCAGACTCAAAGTCGGCGCGTTGTGCGCGCGCATCGCCGAACAACACGGCCTGATCGTGCGCGCCATCGGCGATACCATCGCGTTTTGTCCGCCGCTGGTCATTAGCGAGACGGAAATCGAAGAAATGCTCGCGCGGTTCAAGCGCGCGCTGGATCAGGCGCTGGCCGCACTGCGCGCGGCGTAAGCCCGCGGCAGCCATCGAACGGTTAAGCTCAGACGCCGCGCTTCGCGGCCGCGGCTTGCTGCTCGGCATCGAACACTTTGCCCATGATTATATGTTTGCGGTAATGGGCTTTAGGCGGTTCCAGGCCTAGTTCGGTCATGCGGCGACGGGCGTCGGTGACCAGAAATACTCTTTGCGCGACTTCCTTGAAATCGACCGTTTGTTTCAAATAGCCCCAGCGTTGCATTTGCAGCAGCATCCATACGCCCATTGATTGCCAAGGATAAGGATCGAAGTCGATTCGTCTATCGACTTCGCGAATCGTCCCCAGCCCATCCGCAAAGCGCCCGCTCAGCACTTGTTCCACCACTGGCAATGGCTGGTTAAGGTAGGCGGTCGGCGCGATCAACTCCGCGATGCTCTTGCGGTTGCCCGGGTTTTGCGCAAAGCGCGTGGCCTGCATCAGTGCGCGCATGATTGCGCCGTAGGTATTGGGGCTTTTCTTGACGAATTCGAGCGTGGCGGCAAAAGCGCAGCACGGATGACCGTCCCAGATTTCGCTCGTCAGCAGATGAATAAAACCAATACCCTCGTAAACCGCGCGCTGATTAAACGGTTCCGCCACGATAAAGCCGTCGACATTGCCCGATTTCAGATTCGCCACCATGTCGGGTGGGGCCATCACGCGCAATTGCAGATCCTTGTCCGGGTTAAGTCCGTGTTCCGCCACGTAATGCCTTAGCAGAAAATTGTGCATCGAGTAATCAAACGGAATTCCAAACCGCATGCCGCGCCATTGTTTGGGATCGCGCCGATCCTTGTGCTTGATATGCAAAGTGATCGCATTGCCGTTGATGTTCTGGATCGCCGGCACCACCATCGGCGTTGCAGCCGAGCCAGCGCCGAGCGATATCGCAAGTGGCATCGGTGAGAGCATTTGTGACGTGTCGTATTCGCCGGAGAGTGTTTTGTCGCGCACCACGGCCCAGCCCGCCGTTTTCATCAGCGTGACGTCGAGCCCCTCTCTGGCGTATAGGCCGGCGGCGTGAGCGAAAATCATTGGTGTGGCGCAAGTGATGGGCAAAAAACCGATACGCACCGACTTTCTTTCCAGTGGGCCGGCGGGCTCGGCGGCCATTGCGTCGAGCGCGGCGCCCGGAATAACGCTGCCGACGGCGGCTAACGCCGCACCGCGGCCCACGGCGCGCAAAAAAGCGCGCCGCCGCCGACCATCGGGTATCAAATTGCGCAACAGTGCTTCATCGAGCACTTCGCGGGAATAGCGGTGGTCGGCATCATTCATGGCTAATTCCTTGCCAGGTGAGTCAAGCAAAATTCTCGGCATGCGCATCGCGGCTCGTGCATCAAGCGGGTTGAAAATCCTGCTTCCCCACGCCGCAATCGGGGCAGAACCAAGTGTCGGGAATGTCCTCGAAGGGCGTACCTGGCGCGATGCCGTCAAGTGGCAGGCCTTGCGCTTCGTCGTAGACGAAATCGCAGACTGTGCAGCGCCAAAGCTTGGTGCGAATTTCGACGCCGTTCATGCTATTGGGCCGCGGCCGGCGCGCGCAGGTTGGCGAGTTCGGTGCGCAGGTGTTTAATGGCGGGCGTAACGATCGCCACGAAAAATGCCTCGCGTACCCGGCGCTGTGCTGGATGGCGCATGAGATAACCCTTGGCGCCCGCGTGCAGTACTGCGGCGGTCGCGGCGCGCAACGCCAGCGTCGAACCATCCATCCGTGCCTGGAGCACTTCGGTGATTTTGAAATGCGCAGCGCCCGCGGTGATGCGTGCGGCCAGATCGAGTATCGATGCGCGTGCCAGGGCGAATTCGCCGGCAAGCTCGTCGACTTGATCGTCGAGAAATCGATTGACATGGGCATGCGTCGCGTTTGCCTGGCGCATGATGTCCACACAATCGTGAACGATGCCCAGCGCCATGCCGCACTGCGCGATGATGAAGCCGGGTTTAATGCGGCTGATAAAGTGGTCGAAGTCGCCGGGCGCGGCCAGCAGTTGCGCATCGGGCACGAAGACCTCTCGAAACTGGCAGGCCAGTGTGCGCGTGCCTTCGAGTGCGGTGAATTGGGCGCCATGCACCAGCGACAAGCCGGTTTGGCCGCCGTGAACGGCTGCTACCGCGGTGCCGCCGCCCTCGACGCGCAAGCCCACCGCGAACCAGTGCTCGGGTCCGAGGTTGGACACCCACGGCGGCGCACCGTTAACCACATAGCCGTCATCGGCGCGCCGGGCGCTTAAACGCAAGTCTTCGATGCCACTGCAACTTTTCATCAGGTTCGACAAACCTGTCCCGCCCAGTGTTTGCGCGCGGCTGACCGCCGGGAGCAGGCGCTCGCGTAGCGCGTTGTTGCGTGTGTGCACCAGATACCATGTCAACGCCGATTGGCACCACATGAGAAAGCCGGTGGCGCCGCATACCCGTGATACGGATTCAATCGACTGCACCAAGCCGTCCAGACCCAGACCCAATCCGCCCATGGCCTTGGGCACGTGGGCCGCGAACAATCCCGCATCGCCTACACGGCGCAAGAACGACTCGGGGTAGACACCCTTGACGTCAATGTTTACCACTTCGGGCAGTAACTGCTCACGCGCTAGCCGAAAAATGTCGTTCGCCAAAGTGGTGGCGTCGCTTGAGGGTTGTGTGAACGGCGGTGCTAGAACAGCAGACATGAGATGGTCCTTGATCGCGGGTTAGCAATGTGATTCGCCAGCCGATATCACGCGAGCGACACTTCCATCGGAATCGGGTTGCGATAGCTGTTGGCCACCGGAGAGAAGAAATTGGCATGTCGCACAATGTCCTCCAGCGCTTCGCGCGTGGCATCGCCTTGCACCACTACCTTCACGCGTACTGCTTGAAAGCCCATCTCCGCTGGTTTCTTGTCGGCGCCACCGGCACCCCACGCGGCGGGATTGCCAATATCGCCTTCGAGAAATAATTCGAGCTTGGTGAGCCCTACGTTGCGCCAGGTCGCCACCGCCTGGATACCGACTGACAAACATGCGCCAAGTGCGGCCAGTAATGCCTCCGAAGGCGCGGGTGCAGTATCTTGGCCGAACAAGTGCAGCGGTTCGTCCACCACCACCGGCGCGTGCTTGCCGATGTAGGTGAGATTGCGAAACTGCCCGTCACACACCGTGTGCGCTTTCATGGTGCCGCGTGCGCCGGGATTTTCGCGCCCCTTTGCGGCGAACGCCTGCAAGCCGTCGCGATCGATGGGTTTCAGGTAAACCTTGCTCGTATTCAGTACTGCGCTCATGCTGAAATCCTCCAGGTTGGGTGGGAATGGTTTCCATTTGATATCTAGCAAGGACCATGCCATGCGATCAGAAATAAAAATTGTTTTAATTCAAATAGTTGAATATTTTTTCGCAATGCGCTTTTGCGCGGGCCCAAGATTGTCGACACGACAATGTCGACAATCTGGATTGCCATTGCGCGTGGGCCGGCGTTATCTAGCGCGAAACGCCTGCGGCGAAATAGCGAGCCGTTTGATGCGGTATTCGAGTTGTCGCAGGCTCATGCCCAGTGCTTGCGCGGCCTGCGATTTATTGCCGCGACTTTGTGCGAGCGCGCTTTCGATGTGTTCGCGTTCGGATTCGGCGACCGCGCGGTAGGGGCGCGCCGCCACCATCGGTTCTTGCGTGCCGACGCCGGCAGTCGCGAGTATGCTTTCTTCGGTCAGCAGATGCTGGATGAGGCCACCGATTGTTTTGCCGCCGTCGTGCAACAGCACCGCGCGCTCGATGAGGTTTTGCAGTTGCCGCACGTTGCCGGGCCAGGGGCGGCGTTCCAGCGCGGCAATCACCGCATCGTCAAAACTCGCGTTGCGGCCATGCTTTTGATTAAAGTGCGAGAGGAAATGTCGCGCGAGTGGCCGCACATCTTCGGGCCGCTCGCGCAGTGCCGGCAGATATACCGGCACCACGTTCAGCCGGTAGAACAGATCCAGCCGAAATTGTCCCTTTGCCACCATTTGCTGCAAATCGCGATTGGTCGCGGCGACAATGCGCACATCGACGCGGTGTTCGCCGATGCCGCCGACGCGCTCGATTACCTTCTCCTGCAGCACGCGCAGCAGCTTTGACTGCATGCCCAGCGACAGTTCGCCGATTTCATCGAGGAAAATCGTGCCGCGGTTCGCTAGGTCGAACCGTCCTAACCGCTTGGTGTTGGCGCCGGTGAACGCGCCTCGCTCGTGGCCGAACAATTCCGCCTCGAACAGATTCTCCGGTATGGCGGCGCAGTTGACCTTGATGAACGGACCATCGTGGCGCGCGGAGCGCCTATGAATCGCATTTGCCAGCATCTCCTTACCGGTTCCGGATTCGCCCAGTATCAGTGCAGTGACATCGGAGGCGGCGAAGCGTTCGATCTGCCGAAGCACACCCAAAAGGTGCGGCGATTGGCCTATGATGCCGACGGCTTGCGCGACACTTGCCGCGTCTTGTTCCAACGCTCGACGCAGTTCGCGGTTTTCGTGCTGCAAAGCCGCCGTGCGTTCGGCGACCAGGCGGCTGATGCGCAGCACCTGTCCGATGAAGGTTGCGACCATGCGCAGAATTGCCAAATCATCGGCGATCGCGCGATCGCGCTGGCGCAATCGATGCACACCGAGTACCCCCGCCGGTTGATCACCGATGTCAATGGGCAATGCGATGAAGGCCACTGTTTCTTGCGGCAGGCGGGCGCGTTCGACGGTTCGGCATAAAAACGCCGGCTCGGCGTCGATGTCCTGCACGACCAGGGTTTCCCGCGTGAGGAAAACACGCCCGGTGATGCCCTCGCCGGGCCGGAATCGCCCGCGTTGTATTTCCGCGCGGGTAAGGCCGTACGCATAGGTAATGACGAGGTGCTCTTGCGCGCGATCAAACAGCAACACACGCCCACGATTGAGGCCCAGCAACTCCGACAAAAGATGCAGCATGTCCCGGATCACGGCCGCCGTATCGATACTCGCACCCAGGCGTTTGGCCATTTCGCGAATGATCAGCAACTCGTGTTGAGTCCAGTTCTCTTGGGCACGCCACGCCCCGCGCGCGGGGGCTTTGTCTTTTTCCGCTGTCATCGATGCGATATCGAGCAGGATTCATGCCAGACCGGATTGCTCGTAAAGCACACACGCTACGCGAAAAAAGCGCAAATCAAATCGTACGGCGCGCCGTTGTGGTGCGTCGGGATGGCATGCCAGGGCACAATTAAGGTGCGCGAACGCGCAACCCAGGCGTTCCTCAAACCGCGTTCGCGGATACCCGTGCATATGCGCGATGGACTATCGGCGGCAGCTTTACCGTGCCCGCCAAGGGTTCACGATACACGCAGCAGGTCGTTGAAAATTTGTGGCATCTTGTTTGCCGAGGCGGGGAATGCATCGAGCTTGGTGCTTCAAACGAGAATCATTCTACGTTGCCTAGGCCGAAAGGCTTAGGCCACCGCCGACATAATTCGTGGAATTAGCATTGACAATGCCGTGAAGTCTGACGCAAAGTCTGGGCGTCGCAACTGAACGTTTAACGTTTGCGGGCCGATTGTCCGCCGCAAGCCAAACAGTCCACCGCGAAAAGCGCGCGGCGCAAGGCCCGGCTTTTCGCATGTCGCTGAGCTGGATGTTTTTAGGGAGCAGCTCATGGCGATTGCGCCCGATGTCGTCTTTCTTCGCTCGTTCAAGTGGTTTAAGGATGCGGTCTCGCGCCTTGGCAATCAGTTGCCATCCGATCCGCCGGTGAATTTATCGGCGACGTTGACCGATATCCTGCGCACGCGGCTGGGGTTGCAGCTTAATCTCAACAACAATCAAGTCGATCTCGAAAAATTCCAGGCGAGCAACGCCGAAGCCGAATCGCTGGCGGTGGCGACGCTGGTCACGGGCGAAACGCTGGCGGCGTTGCGCACGTTGGGCGGGGTCATTGCGGCGATTGCCGGCAATCAGGCCGGGCTCGCCGATTTGTCGAAAGTCATCAAGCAGATCGACCGCATCGTCAATGCGAGTGTTGCCGGCAAGCCGCCCAGTGCGTATTCCATCGCCAAGCTGCTGCTCATCCTGAGCGGGGATGCCGACGCGGCCAGTGATGATCCGCCGGCGTTAAAGCTGATACGCCTCTTAAAGGGCAATAACAGCCTGGCGCCGAACAGCGCCGAGTTACTCGATGCGCAGATGATGCTGGGGCTCGCCATCATCGCGGTGGGGACGATACTGGACCGCTCGTTTCAGGGCGCCGGCGTGCAGGCGTCGCTGCCGCCGGTGGCGATACCGTTGCCGCCCGCGGCCCAGCGCCAGTCGTTCACTCTGCTGGGGGGCGGCGGCGGCGCCAACAAGCTCGATCTGAATCTGGGTATCAACACCGGGGTCGAAACGAAATTGTTCGCCGGGCTTTCCAGCGCGTTGTCGAAATCCGCCTCGGCGGGCGATGGCTTCGCGTTGCAACTGACGGCCGGCGCGGGATTTCAAGTGCAGTTTGCGTTGCCCACCCTGCCGTTGCCGCCCGCTGCGCTGCCGGCGATCCCCAAGCCGGAATTTAACGGCAACCTCGACATCGGCTTAAGCTTCGGGCGCACCACGCCGCTGGTGTTGGGCAACACCGGCGGCACGCATTTTTCCATCGGCGAATTAACCGGCGGCATCAACCTCAATCTGAACGGCCCGCAAGTTACGTTCGATTTAAAAAACGCCAAGCTGGTGCTGCAAATCGGCGACGACGCGTTGCTGTCGGCGGTGATCGGCGATGCCATCGAAGTGTCGTTGTCGTTTGGCTTGATCGGAGACACCGCGGGCATCCGCTTGAAAGACGGCTCCGGGCTCAAAACCACCATACCGCTGGCGAAAATCCCCGGCAGCCCGGTGCAGATTCCGTTCCTGTATTTCGATTTGATCAAGGGCGACGGGCTCAATTCGTTCGATATTGAAATCGCCGGCTCGTTCCAGGTGGCGATTGGCCCGTTTGCCGGTTCGATCGATCGCCTGGGCACCAAGCTTAATCTCGCCAACATGCGCGGCGGCGGCGCCAATCCGATTGCCTCGTGGGGACTCAAGCCGCCGTCGGGCGCGGGCTTTTCCATCGATGCCGGTGTCATCAAAGGCGGCGGCTTTTTGCTGTTCGACCCGGCGCGCGGCGAATACGGCGGCATTCTCGACATCAAGCTGATGCAAATCGGCGTCAAGGCCATCGGTTTGTTGTCGACCAAGAACCCCGGCGGCTGGTCGCTGCTGCTGATCATCACCGCGCAATTGCCGCCGGTGCAGTTGGGCTTTGGCTTCACCATGACCGGTATCGGCGGTTTGCTCGGCGTGCAGCACACCATCAACACCGAGGCGTTAAGTTCGGGGCTGTCCACCGGCTCGCTGGACAGCTTTTTGTTCCCGCAAGATCCGATTGCCAAAGCGCCGCAGATCATCAATCAACTGCGCACAATTTTCCCGTTCAGTCCGGGCGGCTTTGTCATCGGGCCGATGCTGGAGCTGGGCTGGGGCACACCGAGTCTGGTGACGGCACGCATCGGCGTGCTGATCGAAGCCAGCCAGATTGTGATCGTCGGCCAGGTGATCGTGCAACTGCCGCCGCTGGTGGAAAAATCGCTGTCGCTGCTGTATTTGCAAATGGATATCGCCGGCGGCGTGGTGTTCGATCCGCTGAAGTTCTGGTTGGACGGCGTGTTGCGCGATTCGCGTGTGATGTTCATTTCGTTGACCGGCCAATTCGCGTTTCGCGCGCTGTTCGGGGATAAGCCGACGTTCTTATTGAGCGCCGGCGGTTTCCATCCGAAATTCACCGACATCCCGCCCGATATCCCGGCGCCGTTTCAGCGCGTGGGTGCTGAATTCTCCATCGGTATCGTCGGCTTGCGCTTCGAAGGTTATTTCGCGGTCACCTCCGCCACAGTACAGGGTGGTTCATCACTCCGAGTGTGGGGTGATGTCGGCGTTGCATCGTTCGAAGGCGGCTTTGAGTTCAACGCGATTATTTATCTGGTACCGCGTTTTCGCTTCGAGGTCGACATTCATGTATGGGCCGGCGTCGAAGTATTTGGCATCGATTTCGCCAGTGTCGATATCTACGGCATGCTGGCCGGGCCGGGGCGCTGGCATTTGCGCGGCACCGCCACGATACACACGCCGTGGCCGCTGCCGGACTTCGATTTTGAAGTCGACGAGAAGTGGGGCGAAGAACTCGACACGCCAATGCGCAAGTTAAAGCTTGCCGATGAACTCAAAAAAGAACTCGAAGCCGCCGACGACAAAGGCACGCCGGTCAACTGGTCGGCGGTGTTGCCGCCGGCGAACGACGGTTTTGTCACGCTCGCGGAGCTGCCGGAGCAGCCGGGGCTACTCGCCCATCCCAATGCGCTATTGCAGTTCCTGCAAAAGCGCATGCCGCTCGCCAAGACGCTGACCAAACTCGGCTCGGATGCGATCGAAGGCGAAAAACTAATCGCCATCGGCAATCTGACCTTCGGCGCCATCAACAAGAGCGCGGATCGCAAACTGGATGACAACTTCCCGATCGCGCAGTTTACCGATCTTAAGGAAGATGATCTGCTCGCCAAGCCATCGTTTGAACGCTTCGAATCGGGATTTGAAGTCGGGCAGAGCGATTATTTGTTCGGCGCGCCGGTGGCGGCGAACTTCGATTACGAAGAAGTCAATCTCTCAACACCGGCGCCACCGATACTCGGCCGGCCGGGGTTGGTCAGCAGCGTGCTGCTCAAGTCGGCGCTTAACATGGGGGCGGCGGGCCGTTCGGTGTTGCGCGACAAAGCCAAGCGCCTGCCCGACACCGAAGTGAAAATCAAAGTGAATCCGCCGCCGCTGCAAACGCTCGACACCGTCGGCGGCGCAATGATCGGCAATGCTCTCACTGGCCGCGCCACGCAATCGTACTGGTCGGCGATGGATACCGCGCAAGCCAACGCGCCCGGCGCGCAAGTGGTGGAAGCCTTCGAAATGAGTTTTTAGCGCTGCCCGCGGCAAAATGGGGTATAACGTAAGTAATTGATTTAATGGATATTTTTATAATGGCATGATGAGCACTGAGCAAACCCGGCAGGCAGTGTGCGCAAGGAGCGTGACATGGCCATAGCCTATCAATTCCTGCCGTGGGTGCGGCGCGGCCTCGCGGTGGCGCTCGACACCGAAGACAACCTCGGCGTGGGCGCGCCGCTCGCGGCACGCGGCAGCGCGAGCATCGGTGTCGCGCTCGCCTCGCCGCATCAAGGCACGGCGATTGCGCCGTTGCCGATGCGGTTGTTCGGGCCGGGCGATGTGATCGGTTTCGATCAACGACTGGTGGTGCGCACCGACCCCAAACCCAACACGCGCGACTTCGAGCCCAACTACCTGGCGATCATCGATCTCGATCCGCCCGACTTTCCGTGGATGTTGACGCCTGCCAAGGCGCAAGGCGATACGCGCCTTCGGCCGTGGCTGGTGCTGGTGGTGCTCGAAGTGGCGAAGACCGGTTTGCCGGTGGTGTCGGCGTCCGCGCCGCTGCCGTCGATCCGCATCAAGGCCGCGGATGTCGATGCCGAACTGCCGCACCTCGCCGAGTCGTGGTCGTGGGCGCACACGCAGCTCGTCAACGAAAACGCAGCGCAAATTCAGGACGATTTGCAGGGCAAACCCGCGACCAATGTCTCGCGCCTGGTGAGTCCGCGCCGGCTCAAGGAAAAAACCGATTACGTCGCCTGCGTGGTGCCGGCGTTCAAGCCCGGCGTGTTGCGCGGCCTTGGACTGGTAGTGGACGAAAACGATCCGGCGCTCGCCGCGCTTGACCCGGCGTGGAACAAGGCGCTGGCGGGCGACGTGGTGCTGCCGGTGTATTACCACTGGGAGTTTTCCACCAGCGCCAACGGCGACTTTGAAGCGCTGGCGCGCCTGTTGCGCACGCCCGGTTCGTACAAGGGCACGGCGATCGAGGCGCAGCTCGCCGCGGTCGGCACCATTCCGATGTCGGTCGATAATTTGTTGAGCGGCACGCCAGGGCTGACCACCACCATGGAGGGCGCGCTGGTGCCGATCAGCTACAACCCAGGCGCCGCGCCGCGCGCTGACCACGCCGCGAGCCTGGAGGCGATCGTCAACACGCCGCAGGATCAGGTGGCGAACCCGGTAGGCGACAGCGCGGATATGCGCATCGAAGTGAAGCCGCCGTTGGTCGGCGCCTGGCACGCGAAAAAGCATCAGGTGTTTCGGCTCAATATCGGGCCGGTGAGCGCGCCCAAGCTCACCAAGCACTGGCTCGCCGATCTGAACCTGAATCCGCGTTACCGCGGCGCGGCGGGTTATGGCGCGGAAGTGGTGCGCAAGTTTCAGGAAGACTATGTCGATGCCTGCTGGGATCAGATCGGCGACATTCTCGAAGCCGAGCGCAAGTTTAATCTCACGCGCCTGTCGATCGAGGCGTTGGGGTTACTCAAGAAGAAACATTTCGATATGTTGCCGCCGGAGCGCGTGTTGCAGGTGTTCGGGCCGGCACTGCCGCGCATCGAAGCGCTGGGGACAGCCGCGCAAACCTATCGCATCAACGGTAAAGTCGCCTCGCTCGGCAAGCGGCTTGATCGGTCGAGCATGCCCGCGGCGCTGATGGATACCGCGCTGCGCCGTGTCGCAAGCCCTGCCAATCACGCGCTGCGTTTGCCGGCGCGGCTTAACCGCACGCTCAACGCGCTGCCGGCGCTGACCAGCAGCTATCTCACAACCATGGCGCAGGCGTCGAAAAAATCCGCGGCGTTTGCGGTCAACAACTTCATGCCCGATGGCATCGTCGGCAGCGCGATGTTCGATGGCGTCAAACTCGGCAACGACGCCAACGCGACGATCGATTTGTCGGGCATCGGTCTTACCGGCTAGTTCACCGTCGGTCAGGTGAAAAATGCGCTGGCCGGCGCGAAACTGGCGCAGGACACACTCGCCGCCAAGGGCGTGCCGGCGCTGAAAATCCGCGTCGGCCAACGGCTGGGCGTGTTCACCGACATGCATGTCGACCGGTTTGGCACGCTGCTGTCGAGTTCGCCGGCGGTGAAATCGAGCGACTGGAATACCCTGGCCAGGCAATTGGAAGCGCTGGGCAAACGCGGCGTGGAAGGTTTTCTGGTTGAATCCACGGTGGCGAGCAGCCTCATGCAAGTGAGCGCGATGCGGCTCGATGCGCGCAGCGGCCAGTTTCAAGTGGATCGCGTCACCGCGCAATTCGATGCCCAGCGCCGCGCCTTGCCGCTGGAAGCGGCGCGGCCCACCCCGCGCACACGTGCCATCGCGGCGTTGGCGGGCCTTAATGTCGGCAAGGTCAGCGTCGGCAGCGCGCGCGACTTTAACCCCGGCGGCTTGTTCATCGCGCTGCCGCCCAACTCGCTGTCGACCACGCCCGGCGCACCCACGCTGGATTTCAAACTCAACGACAGTCTCGAATTCGAAGGGCGCGCGGGCGGCGATATTCCGCCGGTGGTGAGCGTGACCTTCCCCACCACCATCCGCCAGCGCGACGTGTTGAACCGTTTCACCGCGGTCACGCGCGATGTGCAAGCGAGCTGGCGCGACACCTACGCCGGCAACCGCGTCGCGGTGCAAGTGGTCGATTTTCCGCTCGCGCAAAACGCGGCAGTGTTGCGCGCGCGCACCGATCCGGCGTTGACGCTGCCGCTGCGCTTGGCGTCCAGCGTGTCGATCGCGGCGAGCGCGCTCAATAAGACTTCGCCGCATGTCGCGGCGTATCTGGGCATCGGTAAGTTTCTCGATCAGCGTTTCATGATCCCGGCGTTGATCGACCGCGTGATGGCGTGGCCGCATTTGCGCAACGCGTTTTACGAAGATCTCGCCAAGTACGACAAGAATGCCTTCATGCCGGGCGTGGATGACTTGCCCAACAATTTGATCATGCTGGTGCAGGTCAATCAGTATTTCATAGACTCGGTGATGGCGGGGGCCAATTTCGAAATGAATCGCGAGCTGTTGTGGCGCGGCTTCCCCACCGATTTGCGCGGCACGCCGTTTCAGCGCTTTTGGGGGCGTAGCGATCCCAATACCGGTGCATTGCTTGACGACATGGAGCCGATGCATCAATGGAATGCGCAACCGCTGGGCAAACGCACCGATCCGAATATGACCGACCCCAATCGCATCGCGCTGCTGGTGCGCGGGCAGTTGCTGCGGCGTTATCCCAACACGGCGGTGTACGCGTGGAAAAAGCGCACCACGGCGCCGGCAAACGCCGACGATGTGACGAAATTGATGAAGGACGCCCAGGGCAATCCGGCGGCCAACGCCATTCAATGGCCGGTGTTCACGGGCTTCATCGCGCCGGACATCACGTTCTTCGGTTTCGACATCGATCGCGAGGAAGTCGATGACTGGTGCTTCGTGCTCGAAGAGCAAATGAGCGAGCCGCGTTTCGGCTTCGATGTTGAGCTGGTGCCGGCGGGGCAACCACAAGGCACCAAACCCAAGGCGCGCGGGCTGCTGACTTCAACGTTGGAGCGCCTGAAAGTGCCCGGCAACGTGCTGCTGGCGGGCGGCTTTAACGCGTATCAAGTGTTGTCGTGGTCGCACATCGGCGTCGCCGCCGGTGGTTTTGCCAGCGTCGGCTCGCTGATGAATCCAGCGGTGCCGGGATTCGAATCGTTTCCGGCGCTCACCGCCAATGCGACTGCCGCGGATATCGCCAAGGTGTTGCTGCAGTTGCCGTTTCGCGCCTACTACGAGGGCTCCGATCTTAAGATTTGATCGCGGTTCGGTGATTTTTATAAGTATCTGATTTTATTGAATATTTTAAAATGAAGGCCAGCAAAGCCGCAATGGAGGCGAGATGGTGTTGCTTCAGTTAAACCTCGCGCAGATCACGCGCGCACGTGCCGGTCTTGCCGCACAGCGTGAACAACAGCGCCGCGCACTGGCGCAGTATCGGCAGGCGGCGGGCGAGCTCGAAGCCATGCGCCGCGGCGGCGCTGACGCACGCTTGCTCGCGCGTCAGCAGCAGCGCGTCACCCGTCTTGCGCAAACAGTGCGCGCGGCGACGCGCCAAATCACGCAGTCGCTGCAAACCATACGTCAACTTTCCACGCGCCTGATCGGCAGGCGCGATCCGGCGCTGATGGTGAATGCGCTGGCGGCAACGCATCCGGTGCTGCTGATGCCGGTATCGGTGCAAACGCGCTACGACGATGCCACCACCAGGCTGATGATCCGCATCTACCCTGACGTGCTCCACGGTTACGCGCACGATCCGGGGCTCACCGATGCCGAGGTTGCGTCAGGCAAGAGCTACTGGACTCAGCGCTTCGCCAACCCGGCCGATGCCGCCTCGCCGTGGACGCAGATTGCGCGAGCATTTGGCCCTTCGCGCGCGGCGTACGTGGTGCAGACCCTGACGCCGGGCAACGTGGCCGCGATCGGTGAAGCCGCAGCACCCGTGTTCGACGACGCGGCGATTCCACTCGCCGCCGTGCAATCGGCGCCGGTGTATGGGCGCGCGCTGCCGACGCGGTTTGTCGCCATCGGCTTGCGGGGTGACACCGAAATTTTTCGCAAGTGGGGCGCTATCGT
>VGIF01000066.1 GCA_016868015.1 Betaproteobacteria bacterium | reverse complement strand
TAGCGCGCCACGCAACGACGAAACGTCGTCAACGGAATGTGCTGCGTGAGTTGCGCGAACACGAGTTTGCCCAGGTTCATCGATATCTCCTGCGAGTGAGTTGCTCGCAGGATCGCAAATCGAGAAAACGCTGTTCAAATCGAGACCAGAAAAAATCATCTGTTATTTATTTACAATCAACCAATTAGCACGTTTCGGGCACTCAACGTCCGGACACTACTGACTCGGAAGGCAATTTCATCGAGGCCACGCCCGAAACGCCGTATTTTCAGATCGGCGAGAGCAAGTATGGCAAACCGGTGATCGACCGCGTGGTCAAGCGCGACACCCAATTGCTAGAAGCGGCGAAATGCGTGCTGGTGTCGTTCGACTCGACCATGCGCAGCAATATTTCGGTGGGGCTGCCGATCGATCTGGCGATTTACGACAACAACAGCCTGCGGCTGCGCGTGAAGCGGCGCATCGATGAAACCGATACTTACTTCAACATGATCCACAACGAATGGGGCGCGGGGTTACGCCGCGTGTTTGCGCAACTGCCCAATCCCGACTGGAACGATGAGCACGTGCCCGACAGCGAATCCGCTGCAACCCGATAGGTTAGTGGCATGAGCACTCAAGTTGCGCTGCATCACCGCACGCAGTACTGCTACGAGCGGCCGGTCATGCTCTCGCCGCATGAAATCCGCCTGCGCCCGGCGCCGCATTGCCGCACGCCAGTGCTGTCGTATTCGTTAAACGTCAAGCCGCAGCGGCATTTCGTCAACTGGCAGCAGGATATTTTCGGCAATTACATCGCGCGGTTTGTGTTCCCGGAGAAAACGACTGAACTTCTCGTCGTCGTTGATCTGCTCGCCGAGATGACGGTGATCAACCCCTTCGATTTTTTTATCGAAAGCGGCGCGGAACAATATCCGTTTACCTATCGCGAAACGCTCGCCAAAGACCTGGCGCCGTATCTCGCGATCGACGAGCGCGGCCCGCTGCTGCTGCAGTGGCTTAACGAGTTGCGCAGCGGGTTTCGCCACGGTGACAGCACGATCAATTTCCTGATTGCGATCAATCAAAAAATATGTAATAAAATCAAATACTTAGTGAGAATGGATCCGGGCGTGCAGTCGTGTGAGCAGACCTTGTCGCTGGCCAGCGGCTCGTGCCGTGACAGCGGCTGGCTGCTGGTGCAGGCGCTGCGTCACTGCGGCATCGCCGCGCGTTTTGTGTCGGGTTATTTGATTCAACTCACCGCGGATGTGAAGCCGCTGGACGGCCCCGCCGGCCCGGCGCGTGACTTCACCGATTTACACGCCTGGGCCGAGGCGTACATCCCCGGCGCGGGCTGGGTGGGGCTTGATCCGACCTCGGGCCTGCTCGCCGGCGAAGGGCATATTCCGCTGGCCTGCACGCCCTCGCCGCAAAGCGCGGCGGCGATTATCGGCGCGGCTGACCCGTGCGAGACGCAGTTCGCCTTTGACATGGCGGTGACGCGCATCCACGAAGACCCGCGCGTCACCAAACCGTATACCGCGCAACAATGACAAGACATCGATCGATTGGGCCAACAAGTCGATGCCGAACTGGCGGCGGGCGACGTGCGCCTGACCCAGGGCGGCGAGCCGACCTTTGTGTCGATCGACGACATGGATGGCCAAGAGTGGAATTACACCGCACTGTCGCCGAAAAAATGGGCACTCGCGGAAAATCTCGCGTGGCGGCTGCAAGCGCGTTTTGCGCCGGGCGGGTTGGTGCATTACGGCCAGGGTAAATGGTATCCCGGCGAGCCGCTGCCGCGCTGGGCCATCGGCATCCATTGGCGCAAGGACGGCCAGCCGGTGTGGAACAACCCGGCGCTGATCGCCGGCGACAGCGCGCCCGCAAACGCCACGCCGGCCGATGCGCAGCGCTTGGCGCAGGGCATCGCCAGCGCGCTGGGGCTCGCACGCGAGCTGGTGATCGCCGCGTACGAAGACCCGCTGTTGTTGATTTCCAGCGAAGGCAAACTGCCGGTCAACCTCGATCCGCTAACGGTGCCGCTCAATGAAGCCGATGAGCGCTCGCGGCTGCGGCGCGCGCTGGAGCGCGGCGCCGATCAGCCGGCCGGTTTTGTACTGCCGTTAAAAGCACGCGAGCCCGCGGCGCACGGCGCCCCGCATAGCGAGTGGCAAAGCTCGATCTGGCCGTTAAAGCGCGAGCGCCTGTTTTTACTGTTCGGCGATTCGGCCATCGGCAACCGCTTGCCGCTGTCCTCGCTGCCGGAACTGCTGCCGGAAGAGGCCGAACCGGAGTTCGCGCGCGACCCGTTCGACGACAGAGGCAACCTGCACGATGCGCACACCCAGGCGCAACGGCAGCGCCACGCACGTGCGCATGCACAAAAGCCCGCGCCGCGCTAAGTGGTGCGTACCGCGCTGTGCGTCGAGGTCCGCGCACAGCGGCTGCACGTTTTTCTGCCGCCGTTCAAGCGTGCGGAGGACTATCTGAACCTGGTCGCGATCATTGAGCGCGTAACCGCGCAACTGGCACTCACAGTGCGCCTCGATGGCTACGGGCCGCCCAAAGACCCGCGCCTGACGGTACTTAACGTCACGCCCGACCCCGGCGTGATCGAAGTCAACATTCAACCCGCAAACAATTGGGACGAGCTGCGCGAGAACACGCTGGTGCTTTACGAAGAAGCCCGGCTCGCGCGTCTGGGCACCGAAAAATTCATGCTCGACGGCCGCCACACCGGCACCGGAGGCGGCAATCATGTGGCGCTGGGCGGCGCCACACCGGCCGATAGCCCCCTGCTGCGGCGCCCCGATTTGCTTAAAAGCCTCATCACCTATTGGCAGAATCATCCCGCGCTGTCTTATTTGTTCTCCGGCCAATTCATCGGCCCCACCAGTCAGGCGCCGCGCGTGGATGAAGCGCGCGACGACAATCTGTATGAGCTTGAGATCGCGTTTCAGCAAATGGCGCTGAAACAAAACGCGGGCGAGGAAACGCTCACGCCTTGGCTGGTGGATCGCCTGCTGCGCAACCTGTTGGTCGATCTCACCGGCAACACCCATCGCGCGGAGTTTTACATCGACAAACTGTATTCGCCGGAAGGCCCCACCGGGCGGCTCGGCTTGCTTGAATTTCGCGCGTTCGAAATGCCGCCGCACGCGCAAATGAGCCTCGCGCAAATGCTGCTGATGCGCGCGCTGGTGGCGCGCTTTTGGAAAACACCTTACGCGGGCAAGCTGATCCGCTGGGGCACGCAGTTGCACGACCGCTTTATGCTGCCGCATTTTGTCGCCGCCGATATGCTCGACGTGGTGCGCGATTTGCAGCGCGCGGGCTACGCGTTTGACTTCAACTGGTTCGCGCCGTTTATCGAGTTTCGCTTTCCGCGCTACGGCACGGCGACTTACGAGAACGTGCGCCTCGAACTGCGCCAAGCGTTGGAACCGTGGCATGTGCTGGGCGAACAAATCCAGCAAACCCACGCCGCGCGTTACGTCGATTCCTCGGTGGAACGCCTGCAAATCAAAGTGAACGGTCTCACCGAATCGCGCCACCTGGTCGCGTGCAACGGCCGCGCGCTGCCGCTACACCCCACCGGAATTCCAGGCGAATGGGTCGCTGGCGTGCGCTTTCGCGCGTGGAATCCGCCTTCGGCGTTGCACCCGACCATCGGCATCCACGCGCCGCTCACCTTCGACGTGGTCGACACCTGGAGCAACCGCTCACTTGGCGGCTGCACCTATCACGTCGCGCATCCCGGCGGGCGCAATTACGACACGCTGCCGGTCAACGCCAACGAAGCCGAAGCGCGGCGCATGGCGCGCTTTTGGGATCACGGCCACACGCCGGGGCCAATGCATGTCGCGCCTGCGGCAATGAACCCGGGCTTTCCGCTGACGCTTGATTTGCGTTATCAGTCGATGTAAAATATTTCAATAAAATCAAATACTTATAATTACACCCCAAAAGCGTGGTGTAACCTCTTGCGATGCCCCTGATCACCCTGCAAGACGCCGAGCTTGCCTACGGCTTAACGCCGTTGCTCGACCGCGCGAACCTCGTTGTGCAAACGGGCGAGCGCATCGGTTTGATCGGGCGTAACGGCACCGGCAAATCGTCGTTATTGAAGGTAATCACCGGCGCTCTCGCGCTCGATGACGGCACCGTGGCGCGCGACGACGGTGCACGTATTAGTTTAGTCGAGCAAGAATCGTCACCCCCGGATGCACCGACCTTGCGCGAAAGTCTCGCGTTATGCGCCGGCTTCGAACAACTGCACGATGAACGCGAACGCTGGGCCGCCGAAGCGCGGTTGACTGAATATCTGCATCGCTTCGGCCTCGATGAAAATCAAGCCACCACGACCGCTTCCGGCGGCGAACGCAAGCGTGCGATGCTGGCGTTGGCATTGGCGCAAAAACCCGATTTGTTGTTGCTCGATGAGCCGACCAACCATCTCGATATCGACGGCATCACACTGCTCGAAGATTTGTTGGTAAGCGGCCCGGTGAAATCGGCGATCGTCATTACCCACGACCGCGCGTTTCTCGACCGTGTCGCCACGCGCATCATCGAACTCGACCGCGGTTACTTGCACTCGTACCCCGGCAACTACAGCGCCTTCGAAACGCGTAAAACCGATCAACTTGCCGCCGAGGCAATCGCCAACCGCAAATTCGACAAATTCTGGGCACAGGAAGAAGTGTGGATCCGCAAAGGCATCGAAGCGCGCCGCACCCGCAACGAAGGCCGCGTGCGGCGCTTGCAGGCCCTGCGTGCCGAACGCGCCGCGCGGCGCGAGCGCATGGGCAAGGTGCAGATGACGCTGGATGCGGGCGAGCGTTCGGGCAAGTTGGTGGCGGAACTCGAAGGCGTGAGCAAATCGTTCGGCGGCGCGCCTATCGTCAAAAACCTGAACTTACGCATCATGCGCGGCGACCGCTTCGGTTTCATCGGCGCCAATGGCGCGGGCAAATCGACGCTGCTGAAATTGTTACTTGGCACGCTCGCGCCCGACAGCGGCACCGTGCGCCTGGGCACCAACCTGCAAATCGCCTACTTCGATCAACTGCGCGCGCAGCTCGATCCAGAAAAAACGCTGGCCGATACCATTAGCCCCGGTTCCGAATGGGTGGAAACGGCGCAGGGTAAAAAACATGTCATGAGTTACCTGGGCGACTTTTTATTCGCGCCCCAGCACGCCAGCGCCCCGGTGAAAATGCTCTCCGGCGGCGAACGCAACCGCCTGCTGCTCGCGCGGCTGTTCGCGCAACCAGCCAACTTGCTGGTGTTGGACGAACCCACCAACGATCTCGATATCGAATCACTGGAATTGCTGGAAGAAACGCTGCAGGGTTACGGCGGCACGCTGCTATTGGTGAGCCACGACCGCGCGTTTTTGGATAACGTGGTTACGCAAACGCTGGTGGCCGAAGCATCGGAACGAAAGGGCGTATGGAAAGAGTACGCCGGCGGCTACAGCGATTGGCTCACGCAGCGGCCGAAAATCGAAGCTGCGGCGCCCGCATCCGCCACCGAAAAGCCGCAGCCCGTGGCACGCCCGCGCAGTAAAGCCAAAATAAGTTTCAAGGAACAACGCGAACTCGACGCGTTGCCTGCCGAAATCGAAGCCCTCGAACAAGAACAACACGCGTTAACCGCGCGCATGAGCAGCGCCGATTACCACAAGCAAGGCGCCGAAGCGATCAAGTCCGACCGCCTACGCGCCGCTGCCATCGAACACGAACTCACGCAAAAATTCGAGCGTTGGGAAGCGCTCGATCAAAAAGCCGCTCTGAGTTCGTAGTCGGTAGGGTGCCTGTGAGCACAGCGAACCGCATCGCTAGCACCTCGACCGATGTGGCCCCTTCGTCACTGCGTCATGCGTTTGCTTGAGCAAGCGATACAACCAAACACAGCTTATGAGGAAGAACAGAAACGATAATGGTGCGACACCTGTTACCAACGTAAGCGCTTGTTCCAGTATTTCGTTCCAGTTTTTTCATCTCGTCATCCTTACAATATAGTCGCTAGTCGGGAGGAATCGCGCGTCTTTGCTTACACAAATGATGGGGTGCGCGCCGCGCCACCCACTCTACAAAGTGCGATTTGACCGATAGTCACGCGCCGCGTTATTATCCATGCCGTGATCAAGTCGTTCAAGTGCGCCGACACACAAGCATTGGCGGCAGGCAACCGCGTGAAGCGATTCGTCAATATTGAATCCGTGGCGCGCCGCAAATTGCGGCAACTGGAAATCGCCGGACGGTTGGATGATTTACGGGTACCGCCCGGCAACCGACTCGAAGCGCTTTCCGGCGACCGCGCGGGGCAACACAGTATTCGCATTAACGATCAGTTTCGCATCTGCTTTCGCTGGACAGCTTCTGGCGCCGAAGCGGTGGAAATTGTCGATTACCACTAAAGGAACACAAACATGCGCAAACTCAAGCCCGTAACACCAGGCGAATTGTTGCTCGAAGAATTTTTAAAACCGATGGGCATCACCCAATATCGGCTTGCCAAAGAAATCGCCGTGCCCGCACAACGCATCGGCGAAATCGTTGCCGGTAAACGTACCATTACGGCGGACACGGATTTGCGTTTGTGCCGCTTCTTCGGGCTTTCCAGCGGCTATTGGTTGCGCGCACAGGCCAGCTACGACACGGAAGTCGCCGAGCGCGCGCTACGTGGTGTGCTGGCTCGCATCACCCCTTGGGCGGCTTCCGCTAACGATGGCGGCAAGCGCGCCGCTTAAGCACGCTAAAAGATAATTCAATAAAATCAAATGCTTACGAGAATTAACAAAATGGGCATTCGCCCTTCGACGGGCTCAGGGCGAATGGTAGTTCTATGAGCCGTGCGTGGTGATACCGAGCCTGTCGCAGCATCGACCGTGAACGACACAGCGAATCACTCAGGCTGCACACCCGCCTCGCGCACCACCTTTGCCCACTTGGCGAGATCGGCCGCGATGATTTTGCGCAGCTCTTGCCGCGTGCTCACCGCGGTGTCGATACCTTGTGATGAAAGCCGCTGCCTAACGTCGGGCGCCTGCAGCGCGCGATGCAAGCTCGTCGCAAAACGCGCGATGATCGGCCGCGGCGTTTGCGCCGGCATCAGCATTGCGTACCACCCATCGACCGCGTAACCGGGTACACCGGCTTGGGCAATCGTCGGCAACTCCGGCGCGACCAGGGCGCGCTGCGAGCCCGTCACCGCGAGCGCGCGCAGCTTGCCGGATTTGATGTGCGGCAGCGCCACGATCACGGTGCTGAAATCAACCACCACCGATTGGCGTAAATCCTCGCTTAACTTGCCTACAATCGCGCGCGCGATGATGTCGTTGGAGCCGCCGGGCGGGAACGGGACGACGAAGCGCAACGGGCGGTTGGGGTAGTTTTGCGGCTCGGCGGTTTGTGCCCATGCCGATGCGCAGACAAAACTGGCACCCAGAGCGAGCATGGCTTTAAGAAAATTCGAGCTCATGGAACATACACTTGTGAAAGGGTCTCAATTTAACCACGGAAGCACAGGCGATCCGTCGCCCATATGCAGGCCAAAGGCCGCAATACGGGAAAATGCATCGGGGCAGCGACGCTTTTCCCGTAATACGCTGCGCTCCTTCCGCGCTACCAGCGACGGCCTTGGGAGTAGAATGTTTTCATCACCCTGCCAGGGAGCCCTGCCATGTCCGCCACCATGCAAGCGCAGACCTTCACCGTCGAACCGCTCTCCCCCATCCTCGGCGCCGCGATCACCGGCCTCGATTTGCGCGAGCCGTTTTCCGAGGCAACTCAGCGCACGGTCTACGACGCCTTCATTCGTTATCACGTGCTGTGTTTTCGCGATCAGCATTTGAGCGAAGAACAACAAATCGCCTTCACCGAACAATTCGGCACGCTCGAGCGCCACATCTCGCGCAACCGCAATGGCAACAACCCGTTTATCAACATCGTCAGCAATTTGGGCCCCGACGGCAAACCCAGCGGAAAGGTTTCCTCCACGCTTTGGCACACCGACAAATCGTTTCGGCCGCAGCCCGCGCTGGCGACGATTTTGCACGCACTGGTGATGCCGCCCAACGGCGGCGAGACCTGTTTTGCCAGCATGGTCGCCGCCTATGAAGCCTTGCCCGCGGCAGAAAAGGCAGCGCTTAACGGCGTGCGCGTGGTGCACAGTTGGGAGCTCTCGTGTAAACGCTCGGGCGCGTACGCCACGCCGGAAGAAATCGCCGATGCCCCGCCGATGTCGCATCCGCTGGTGCGCACTATTCCCGAAACCGGCAAGCAAGCGCTGTTCATGGGCGAGCACGCGGGTTATCTCGAAGGCACGGCGCAAGAAGCGGGCTACGCGCGCATACAACAACTCACCGCGCATGCGATCGACGAACGTTTTGTGTATCGCCACAAATGGACGCTGGGCGACGTGTTGATGTGGGACAACCGCTGCCTGCTCCATTGCGCCAATACCAATTTCGACGCGGCGCGGTTTCCGCGCGTGCTGCAACGCACCTGTTTGCGCGGCGTGGCGCCGGCCTAGCGTAAACTAAAAAATAAAATAAAATCAGATACTTATAATTATTCTCTCAAGGTTGGGCGCATCGCCCAAGCGGATACCAACGTAGCGCGTGCGCGGTGCGCACCCTACCATCGCACGACGACGCACTAAATCCGGTTCGCCTTAAGAAACCCGCGGATGTGCCGCACCGCGAGCGCGACGTTTTGCTTGTTGTCCTTCCACGGAAACAAACTCACTTGCGAGTTCGGCGCGAGATGCACCATTTCCATCGCGGTGGCGTACGGGTGCGCATCGGTGTTATCCGGCAACACCAGCAGCGGCGTTTGGCACGCACCCACGTAATCGCGCGTCGCGGTCAGCACGAAATCGACGTTGCCGTACATTTTGTCGAGATAGCGGTTCACCATATCCATGTTGAATTCGGGCTTGCTGGCGACTAGCCCCGGCGCCCAAGTCTTCAAATTGTTCTTGATAAAAAAGCCCGGCGAATTCGGATCGCAGCCGCTGGGCTGGGCATGCACCGAGGCCACCACGCGCCCCGGCGCGCGCTGCATCAAATTCCAGATCAGCGGGTTGCCGATGCAAAAACCCATCACAAAAAATTTGTCCACGCCAAGGTGATTCAACACGCCGAGTTGATCGTCGGTGTGCGCGTTCCAAGGGTCGTCGAAATCGAGCGGGCCGGTGGACTGCCCGCCGTTGGCGTTGCGCAAATCCATGGTGATGCAGCGATACTCGGATTTAAACTCCGCCATCGCGTCGAACGGGCCATTGGCGTAGGTCACTTGCGAATTTAATCCGCCGCCGTAAATGATGAAAAGCGGAAAGCCCGAGCCGGCTTCTTCATACCGGATGCGAACGTTGCCTTTTTCGTAGAAGGGCATGATTTTCTCCCTGACGATATTGAGACCGCCAGTGTCCTGCCGCAAGGCGCGTTAAGTCAACCTGCGGCGCAGCGGACTTTTGGGTTTACACTTGTCGCCACGCGGTTGGGGAAATGCATCGCAACTCGAGTTTCTTTTTAGGAGACCACGACCATGGCAAGCAACGGGACGAAATACATCTACGCCGGCGGTGATGCCGACGAACGCAAGGGCGACCCGCACAACTACGGCGGCCTGTTTCGCTGCACGCCGGGCGAGGGCGAATGGCAGTCGATGACCCAAGGGCTGCCGCCCAACGTGTCCGCCCGCGCCTTCGCGGTCAACCCGAACGACCCGCGCGTGATCTACGTCGGCACGCAAGACGGCGTGTATCGCAGCCTCGACGCGGGCGAGCACTGGCAGCGCCCGAACTTCCCCGACCGCAACGTCGACATCTACGCCATCACCTACCACCCGACGCGGCCGAACGTGTTGTACGCGGGCGCAGCACCCGTGGCGCTCTACCGCAGCGAAGACGGCGGCGAGAACTGGAAAAAAATGCCCGCTGCCCGCGCCCCAAAAAACTGCGACATGGATTTCCCGGTGCGCATCATCCGTATGGCGATCGACCCCAGCCGGCCCAACGATATTTATCTTGCGCTCGAAGTCGATGGCGTGATTCGCAGTTCCGACGGCGGCGAAACCTTTACCGACGTGTCGAAACCGCTGATCGAACTCGCCGAGCTGCCGCATCTTAAAAGCCGCATCGGCAGCACCATGGAAAGCGAAGGCATGCTCGACTCGCACGCCATCACCGTCAGCGCTGCCGCGCCCGGCCAGCCGATCCTCGCCGTGCGCATGGGCCTCTTTCGCGGCACCGACGGCGGCGCAGCGTGGCGCGACATGCAAGTCGGGCGTTTTTCACCCATCACCTACGCGCGCGATGTGTGCGTGTCGCCGCACAATCCGCGCACGCTGTATGCGTGTTTGTCCACGGCTGCGCGCAGCGACGACGGGCGCTTGTACCGCAGCGACGATCTGGGCGAAAGCTGGCGCCGCGTCGATCACACGATCCAGGCCAAGGGCACGATGATGGCGGTGACAGTGAGCCACGCCGATCCCAAACGCGTGTATTGCGTGTCGCGCTGCGGGCAGGTGTTTGGCACGGAAGATGAAGGCGCGTCGTGGCGCGAGTATCCGCTGCCGGCTGGGGTGTTGCAGCGGGCACGGGCGGTGGCGTGCGCCTGAGCGCCGCCACGCAAACGGCGCGCCGCCTCATTCGGACGCCCGCGCCGTCGACCCTTCAGCACAGAGTTACACCGGCACAAGAATTGCCACGCTGGTTCGCCCTTGGCCTTGCGCGCGCTGGTTAGGGCGGATCGTGTTGGGCGGCGTCGCTGTTCGCTTGCGGACTTGACGGCAGTGCGGCCAGCATTGCCAAAGCTCAAGCGCTTGATCGATACGGCTTCACCGTTCGCGCCGCCGTTCGATCAAGCATTGCGCCAGCGCACGATCGTTATCAGTGAGCGGCGTTTCGTCGTCCACGGCCAAAAAACGCCGCTTGAACGCCGCCGTGGTAGCCTTGAGATTGGTCACATCGTAACCCAACGCCGCGAGCAGCAAGGCGTCGCTAACCGCGGCGGGCACGCCGTTTAGTTTCACCTCGCTCGGGTCGCACCATATGCCGAAGCCGTGCTGCGCCAGTCGCCGCCACGGGAAAAAGCGGCTCGGATCGACCTTGCGTCCCGGCATGATGTCGCCGTGCGCGATGAAATTCGCGGCGGGAATTTTGTAGCGTGTTTTCAGATCGTCCAGCAGTTTGAGTAAAGTCCCGATCATCGGTTCGGCGAAAGGCTCCGCGCCGTTATTGTCGAGCTCGATGCCGATCGATGACGAATTCAAATCGGTGTTGCCGCCCCAAAATCCGTCACCCGCGTGCCACGCTCGCGCGAGTTCGTCGACCAGGTAATACAGCGTGCCATCGCGCGCGATCAAATAGTGCGAACTCACTTTGAAGCGCGGCGTGGTCAGCGTGCGCAGCGAATCCTCGGCGCTGTCATCCGCCGTGTGATGCAAAATCACGTAGTTGGGCCGGCGCGCGCTGAAATTGGGCGACGGGCGCTCGGTGAGCGGCAGTTGCGTATAGGGTGGAAGTTGCGGCGGCGTCACGCAGCCCGCCAGCAGTAGCAACACACCCAAACCAGCTGTTGTTAAAATATTCAATAAAATCAAATACTTATGTTAACGCTCGCTTTAAAACACGCCGAGCACCAAACCGGCGGCCAGGGCGGCGCCGGTGTCCTCGCAGCGCTCAAGATCGCCGGCGCCGATGATTTTTTGCGCGAGAATTTTTTGTGGCGTTTGCGCGTGCGTGCACACGACGATCGATTCGGCCGCCTTGCGCAAGCGCCAGCCGGTGCAAATGCGTTCGGCTTGACGCACCGCGTTTGCGCCATCACTGCCCGCGCACACCAACACCACATACGCGCGACCAACGATGCGATCCAACACTGCGTAAAACATGCGGTCGAAAAATTCCTTCATCGCACCGGCGATCGCGGCGAGATTTTCCGGCATCACAAACAGGTACGCGTCCGCCGCGAGTAAATCCTCGGCGCAGGCGTCCGCGGCGTGGATCAGGCGCACTTGCACTTCGCCGGTAGACGCGCCGCGCGCGGCGGCCTCGGCCATTTGCCGCGCGCCGCCGGTGCGGGAGTGATAGACGATGAGCAGCGTTTTCATGCGAAGCAGATGATTTCCGAGTGCCGCTTGCGGGAGCATGGGTGTCTACCCGAAACTACCCGCTCCCGCTCAAACCCCTCCCCTGCCGGGAGGGACAGGGGAGAGGGAAAATGCGTTGTTGCAAGCTTTTAATTGGGCAACGGATACCAAAGTACATCACACGTGCTAGGTACCACGCCCCCACAACCCGCAATAGCGCCGCGCGATAAACGGCAAGCCATTGGCATAGCCCGGCCACTTTTCATAGTCGGGCAACCGGAATTCTTTCTCCGCGCTATCCCAGCACTTGCCCTGTTGCGCGAGCTCTTTCATGGTGGCCGAGGCCGTTTGCAGCAGTTTGAGTTGCTCTTCGACATCCTTTTTGGTGCCCAAGCGATCGCCCGGGCCGGGGTGGCCAGGTATCAAGCGATCCCAATCCATCGCCAGCACTTTTTTCATGAAATCTTCGGTTTCCAACGGATGAAAATCGATCATGCCGCGCCCCGGCACGGCGCCCACGGGAATGGTGTCGACGATGAACACGATGCGTTCCTTCGGCAGGCGCATGACCAAGGTCGAATCCGAGTGATTAAGCCCGTGGTAAGTCAACTCCAGCCGCGTGCCGCCCAGTGTAATGGTGCGCCCGCGGTCGGAAACGGCCTCGTCAGGTATCACCGTATGCGGATCCTTGAGCCGCTCCAGCCGCTCCTTGGCGCGCCAATGCGCGATGAAAGTTGCGCCCGCATCCTTGAACACCTGGCCGCCGGCGATGTGATCGAAGTGGTGATGGCTGTAGATCACGTAGCGAATCGGCTGGTCGGTGATTTTGCGGATCTCGTCCAGGTATTGCTGGCCGCCGTTGGGCCGGCCATAAGCCACCGGGTCGGTAACGATCACGCCGGCGTTGGTCACGATAAACATCGCCTGATGATTGACGTTGCGGAAAATATAGACCCCAGCGGTGCCTTCCACCTTGGTCACGGCGATGGGCGGGCGCGCCGGCGCTTGCGCAAAGACAACATTGATTACCAACCCGAGCGCACCGAGCCCCATCCACAATTGACGTAACATTGCCGGCCTCCATTTCAAGTTGATAAACGTTTGCTGCGCGTGGGCCGTCAGCGCCCGGCGCCGCTCACCATTGTAGCGCCGCCCGCACCGGCGCGGTTATCCGCTGCACGATCCGATCAATCGTAAAACGTGGCGTAGTCGTTTAGTGCAATGCGTTGCGGTTGAAAGCCATTCACCACCGCGTTGTCATCGGCATAACCCATCGCCATGCCGCACATGATGGTGTAGTCGCGCGAAATGTTGAGCTCGCGCCGCACGATGTCGGGGTAGCTGGCAATCGCCGCCTCGGCGCAGGTGTGCAGGCCGCGCGCGCGCGCCGCCAGCATCAGCGTTTGCGCGAACATGCCGTAGTCGAACCAACTGCCGACTTCAAGCGTGCGGTCGATCGCCAGCACCAGCCCCGCCGGCGCGCCGAAAAAAATGTAGTTGGTGGCGCGATAGGCCTTGGATTTTTCATGATCACCGCGGCCGATACCGAGCGTGCCGTAAAGCCCCCAGCCGCAGGCGCGGCGGCGCGCGAGATAGGGTTCCTCGATGGGTTCGGTGTAGTAGTTGTAGTCGCGTTTATGGCCGGGCTCGTCGTTTAAAAACGCTGTTTGAATGGCGCCGCCGACGCGCTTTAACGTAGCGCCCGTCAGCACGTGCAAGTTCCAGGGCTGGATATTGGAGCCGCTGGGCGCCCAGCGCGCGACCTCCACGATTTCGCGCAGGGTTTGCGGCGCGATCGCATCGGGTTTGTAAGCGCGCACCGAACGGCGGGTGCGCGCGGCTTCAAAGACATCGGCGGCGACGGTGTTACTCAACGGACTGGACATGGTGACCTCCCACTGCGATGTTAACACCGCGTCGGTTAAAATCGCCGGCTCAGGAGCGAGATCAACATGAGCAACCCAATACGCATCACCCTCGGCGGCTACGGCCCACCCAACACCACCTGCAGCCGCGGCATGAAGGTGCTCGGCGATACGATCGCCGGGCAATTCAATAATGGCGTAAACGTGCATTACGTGTGGAACGTGATGGATTTCGGCTACAAGGCTGCCGATTTGCTGTGGATGGCCGAAGACGGCGTGCTTTCGATGTCGTATCAATCGACCAGCTACCTCGCCGATCGCGTGCCGGAAATGGATGTCGCCGATTTACCGTTTTTGTTCCGCGATCTCGATCACGCGCGCACGGCGATGGACGGCGCGTTCGGTGCGTGGATGGCGCAAAAAATCGAGGAACGCATCCCCGGTTATCGCGTGCTGGGATTCTTCGAAAACGGCTACCGGCATATATCCAACCGCGTGCGCACCGTGCAATCGCTAGCCGATTTAAAGGCAATGAAAGTGCGCCTGATGCCCGGCGAAATTCACCGCAGGAGCTTCGAGCTGATGGGCACGACACCCTGCCCACTCGACTTAAAGCCGGGGCTCGAAGCCGTGGTCAACGGCACCGTCGACGCGCAGGAAAACCCGTTCGCCAACACCGTCGATTACGGCGCGCACAAGGTGCATCGTTTTCACACGCTCTCGGCGCACTGCTATTTGTCGCGCGGGCTTTATTTCAACCGCGCGCAGTTCGACCGTTGGCCGGCGGCATTGCAAACGGCAATGCGTGCCGCCGCGCGTAAAGCGATCTTGGCGCAGCGCGAACTGGCGATTGCGGAAGAATTGCACGCGCGCCAGGTAATCGAGGAAACCGGCGGCGAAGTGGTGGAACTCACGCGTGAAGCACGCGCGGCGTTTGTGCGGGCGGTGCAGCCACTGCATGATGATTTGCGGCGGCGGTTTGGGGATGGGGTGTTTGGGTTAATTGAAAACGCTTAACGTATTCACCGCAGAGGCGCGGAGGTTACTCAGAGTAAGGGCAAAACTGAGCTAACAAAGTAAATCGCCCTTCGACAAGCTCAGGGCGAACGGTGCCATATTTAACCCCTTCACCGCAGAGACGCAGAAGCGCAGAGATTACGCAGAAAAAAACCTTTTTTCGGGGTGCTCTGCGGTTCCTCTGCGCCTCCGCGCCTCTGCGGTAAAGCTTTAGAACTACTCCCGTCCCACCGAGCGCCGCGCGATATGCGCTTTCACGCCCTTCTTGCCGGCGCCAGTCTTGGCCTTCCAGATATTCTTGTGGCCCAGCAAGTCGCTCTTTTCCCATTTGTGCGCGGCATCACCCATGTAGACAATGAACACTTCACAACCGTCCGGGTACTCGTACGGGCCGTGCGGGATGTCCCAGCCGAACACGTAGTCGCCGGGGCGCAAATCCTTGCCCGCGACGCACATGCGTCCCTTGGTCACTAAAATCGAGTGCCAGCTTTTGTGCGTGTGCTTGGGCTCGACGTAGCCCGGCGGGAAACGCTGTTTCATGTCGATGCGGCCCATCACCGGGTCGTGGTTTAACACTTTCACCTTCACGCCCTTGGGCAACGTCAAGATGCCGCGCACGTCATCGGATTCCCACGGGATGTCTTTGTCATACAGCACCTTGAAGGTGTGGCTTTCGCCTTTTTTGCCCGTGCGCTTGGTGGATTTTTTTGCTGCTTTTTTTGCTGCCATGGCTTCCTCACTCCTTTAAAAAATACTCAATAAAATCAAATACTTACGATTTAACCCGCACGGGCTCGCCAGTGCGCGCGGAGGCGATGATCGCTTCCAGCGCGGCGATGTTGGCGAGCATTTCGTGTTGCGGCATCAGATACGGCGCGCGGCCTTCGACCGCGTCGGCGAACGCCTCCACATTCGCCAGCACACTCGATGCGGGCGCGTAATCCTTGGTTTCACGTTTGTCGCCCGTCACGACTTTGGTAAGCGTCCAACCCATCGGCGTCGACGGATGCGCCTTGTCGCGCACTTCGATCCAACCCTTGCTGCAATACACCGCGAAGCGCCCATCGAACGGTGTCGCCAAAATCGCGGTTAACAACGCGTGGCCACCCTTTTTAAATTTCACCATCGCCGCCAGCGTGTCACCGTTGGTGAGCGCGCTGCCCAGTTGCTTGACGCTGCACCACACGCTCTGCGCTTCGCCGAACACACTCACCGCGAGATCGAGAATGTGGATGCCGGTGGCGGTGATCGGCCCCGCCGGCGCTTCCTGCGGCGTCAGGCGCCAGTTGTCCGCCGGCAACGCCAAAAACTTATCCTGCGAAAAATTCGCCTCGATTTGCAGCGGCACGCCGAGCTCGCCGGATTTAATCGTGCGCATCAAATCCAAAATCGGCGGCTCAAAACGCCGCTCGTGGCCGATGGCGATGTGCACTTTGTTGGCGTTCACCGCGGCGAGCGAACGCGCGGCGTCCGCGTGGGTCAACGCCAGCGGCTTTTCGCAAAAAATATGCTTGCCGGCGTTGGCCGCGGCGATCACTTGCTCGGTGTGCACAGTGTGCGGCGTGCACAGCAACACCGCTTTGACGCGCGGGTCCTTCAGCACATCGTTGTAATCGGCTACCATCTCGAAGCCGTTTTCGCGCGCGAACTCAGCCTCACTCGCCGGATTGCGCTTCATGCCCTTCACCACGCGCAGCTTCGAACTCTTGCCGATCAAGTTGACCAGCGTCTTGCCCCACCACCCCATGCCGACGACGGCGACATCCAACATACACTACTCCTTCGAAATACTTGCGCATCGCATCATACGCGAGCCGGCGATCAGCGCGAGTTTTTCACGGCGCGTGAGCTGCTTGATGCGGTATTCGCGTTTACATGCGGCGGAACGATTCGCGGCGCGCTCGGCGTACACCAGCGTCACCGGGCGGCGCGAGCGGGTGTAGCGCGCGCCCAGGTCACGAACGGCGCGCGCGCCGTTGCCACGCACACCGTTGTGTTGCGCGACGCGCCGCGCCACGTCCACCGCGACACCGGTGTAGAGCGAACCATCGGCGCAGCGCACCACATACACCTGCCAACTTTGCAACCGCCGCCGTGCCGCTTGGGACATTTAATGTAAGTAGTTGATTTTATTTGGTTTTTTATGCTAGCCCGCGCGAGCGCAAATAACGCTCACCCTTGGCTGCCAGTGCGAACCGGGCTTTTGCGGCAGGCGTGGTTTTCGCCGCCGGCTTGGCCGGCGCGACAAATCGCAGGCTAGCCAAAAATTTAAGGCTGCTGTCGGCGATTTGCACGTTGATGGCCACCGATTTGGCGATCTCGGCAGCGTGGCCGTGCGTGTTCGCGGCGAGATATTGCAGGGTCGCGACTTGCGGGCCGTCCAGGGTTTCCCACTGCTCGAGGTATTGGTCGAGTTCTTGCGTCAGACGCGCGTTTTCGGCGCGCAAGTGAGCCAGCTCGGCTTCCATCGCCGTCAGCTTCGCTTCGAATTTTTTCGCCGCCGGAACGGCTTTTAACAACGTCGCCACCACCCCCAAGGCCGCGCTCCTTCATTTTTAGAATAATCGAACGCACTATTTTACACGTAAAAAAAACGCGCCCTATTGGGCGCGTTTTGACCGGGCACATCGCGATGACCGCGAGCCGGTTACTCTTTGTTTTTTTTCTCGTTGCGTATCAGCTTCAGCACAAACCAAGCACAGCCGCCGATCATCAACAGCAGAAATATAATAATGCCCACATAGTTCGGCTCGGGCATCACCACGGGTTGCGCAACCTCCTCCACCGCGTGCGCCACGCCCCACATCAACAACGTCGCCAAAAATGCTGTAAATTTAGTCACCGAAAGCTCCATAAGATTGATTGATAAGCTGACATCGGGCGAAATGCAAAAAGCGGTTGCATCTGGCACGTCTAAATCGCCAAGTGTTCCAAATGCAAACCACGGGTGACTTGAACACGGCATGCCGAAATCCAACACACTACGCCCCACCGCATGCACATCGCCTGGATCGAAAGCGCGTACACCGATGCCAGCCGCCAGAATGGCGCAGGCGACTTACGGCAAACTTACCGAGAAATTCATTTTGCATTACGCTGGCTTTGCCCCCAATTAACCCCACCCAAAGCCGCGGCTAAGGGCATAATCAACCGTTCGACCTTTTACATTCAAGGAAATCTCATGCCAGCCATCACCACCGCCAGCGGACTCATCTTCGAAGACCTCACCGTGGGCAGCGGCGCCGAGGCCAGCGCCGGCCAGCAAGTCACGGTGCATTACACCGGCTGGCTAACCAACGGCCAAAAATTCGATTCCAGCAAGGATCGCGGCGAGCCATTTGTGTTCCCCTTGGGCGGTCAGCGCGTGATTCGCGGCTGGGACGAAGGCGTGCAGGGCATGAAAATCGGCGGCACGCGCAAGCTCACCATCCCGCCAGATTTGGGCTACGGCGCGCGCGGCGCGGGTGGGGTGATACCGCCCAATGCCACGCTGGTGTTCGAGGTCGAGCTGCTGGCAACCGATTAACCGGCACCCCTTGCCTTGACATTTTGGCGGATGGGGTATAATCGCGCCCGGTGTTTGATTTCCGAGTGTGGTATGAACCAATGGTTTGGATTTCCCGTTGTTGTTGGATGTTCGTCCTTGGGAAGCTTTGAGACCTAAACATTGACGGGAGCGCGTTGGCGCTTCCGGATAACCCAACGATATTTTTTAGGAATTCATGCAATGGCAACCGGTACTGTAAAGTGGTTTAACGACGCTAAAGGGTTTGGCTTTATCACCCCCGATGGCGGCGGCGAAGATTTGTTCGCGCATTTCTCGGCGATCAATATGAAAGGCTTCAAGTCCTTGAAAGAGGGCCAGAAGGTCAGCTTCGACATCGTCGAGGGCAACAAAGGCAAAAAACAAGCTAGCAACATCCAGGCCGCGTGAGCGTCATCAGCGCCGCGCTGAGCTGACTAAAAAGCCGGGCGCATGCGCCCGGCTTTTTTACTGGCGCACGCCGGCTGGTCTGCGAGCCCGCGCTTCCCGACCGCCGGCGTACGCGCGCGTCGCGCCGTTGCCCGGGTTGCGGTGATTGATACGCTACCATTGGGTAAGCATCCAACCTGAGTACGGCTTGCCTTGCCCGCCTTCCCGGACAACCTCGGCGCGTTGCGCCACCGCGAATTTCGCCGCTTGATGGTGGGCACCCTGTGCTCCACCGGCGGGCAATGGGTGCAATCGGCGACCCTCGGCTGGGTGGTGTACGACCTCACGCAATCGAGCGCGCTGCTCGGCGCGGTGCTGGCGATGCGCGCGATCCCGATGCTGCTGTTGGCGCCGGTATCGGGGGTGATCGCCGAGCGCTTCGACCGGCGGCGCGCACTGGCGTTAAGCCAGGTGCTCGTGGTCGGTATTTCGTTCGCGCTGGCCGCGGGCATTGCGTCAGGCCGGCTGCAAGTGTGGCATCTGTTCGCCTTCACCTTGCTCGCCGGTGTGGCCATGGTGTTTGACCGCACGCTGCGCAACACGCTGGTATTCGGCACCGTGCCGCGCGGCGACGTTGCCAACGCCGTGGCGTTAAACAGCATCGCGTTTAGCGTCATGCGCACGCTGGGCCCGGCGGCGGCGGGCTTCCTGATCGCGTGGGTGGGCGCGGCGTGGAACTTCGTGCTGCAGGCGCTGTTGTACGCCGGCGTGGCATTTATCGCAATACGGCTTAAAGTGCCGTACGAAGAGCCGCGCCGCGCCGCGCCAGCAAGCGCGCGCGCCGCCATGCTCGAAGGCTTGCGCTACGCCGTCACCGACCCGGTGGCGCGCATCACCCTTGCGCTGGGCATGGTGCCGGCGTTTTTGCTGATCCCGTCGTTTAGCGCGCTGATGCCGGTGTTCGCGGTGGACGTGTTCAAAACCGGGCCCGAAGGCTTAGGGCTGCTGCTGTCCGCGGTCGGCGTCGGCGGCATCCTGGGCGGCATCGCCGCGGTCTATACCGCGCGGCTCGAACGCATCGGCTTGACCCAAGTGGTTGCGGTGTGCGCGTTCGCCGCGGCCTTGGTGGGCTTTGCGTTAAGTCCCAACATGGCACTGGCGATGCTTTTCCTGGTGATCGCCGGCGTCGCCGAGATGGTCAACATGGCCACCAATCACACCGCGCTGCAAATGAGCGCGCCACCCGAAATGCGTGGCCGCGTGGCGAGCCTGCTGCCGATGTTCCCGGCGATGATGGCCTTGGGCGGCCTGAGCACCGGCGCCATGGCCGAATGGGTGGGCGCGTCCGCCGCGGTGATCGTGTTGTCGATGTTGGGCGCGGCGGTAGCCGTTGGCGCGTGGCTGCGCTCTAGCGCGTTGCGCGGGTTGCGGCTGACTAAGCTGGTGCAGTTGCACTAGCCCCCGCAAGTAGATGCACACCAAATCCGCGTCGGAACGCTAGCGTCCGATCTTTAGGTAAAGTCCCGCCTTTTCAGCAGCAACGCGCAACCCACCGTCCAGGCACGCGAGCGGCAGCGCACGGCGCAACGCGAGCTCCAAATACGTCGCGTCATATGACGATATTTCGTAGTGCTGCGCCAAGGAAAATAAACGCTCCGGATCGGGCGTATCGCGATCGATTTCCAGCCCCAATGCCGCAAATCGCTGTACGGCGCCCAGCGCGTTTTGTCGTGTCAGTTTGCGTTGCCTGCTGAGCTTCAGAAAAACATTGCTGAATTCCGACACAAACAACAGCGGAACCACGGCTTGCTGCTCGCCCAACAACTCGAACACGGCGTCGGTGTAAGCCGTGGCTTCGTCCGGCAGCAGCCAACGCGCCGCGACTGAACAATCGACCACAAAACTCAAGGCCGGCCCTCGTCGATCAAAGCCTCAATATCGACCTTGCCGGTTTTGCAGGATTTACGGAATCGCTTGATCTCGCTAATCGCCTTGGCGCGATCTTTTTGCATTTTGGTGGGCGGCACCAGCAAGGCCGCTGCCTCGCCGCGCCGCGTGATCAGCACGGTTTTACCCGCGGCCACTTTGTCGAGCAGCTCCGCGATTTTTGCCTTGGCTTCAAATGCGCCTACGGTTTCCATGATGCGTTTCTCCAACTGGTTAACCAGATTGTAGATACCGCTTGGGGCGAGCGCAACCCAAAAGGCCGCGACACGACGAACGCGTCACGGCCTTGGATGGGCAAATCTTATCTATTTGATTTTAAAAAATTTTTATCCGCGCTTGAGCTCACGAATAGAGCGCACATACGCCCCATCCTGGCGCTTTAGCGCGCGCGTCGCCGAGCGCGTGTTGCCGAACGTTGGCACCCATTGCGAATGCTTGCCTGCGCCGCCCGTAACAATAACGATCAAATCGTCGGGCTTTTGCCACATGTGCACGGGGGTGTCGAGCGGCGCGGCGGCGAACTGATTGGCGAGTTTGCGCCGGAAGCGGCGCTCGATGCCTTCCTTGGACCATTTGGAAAGCGGAATCGTCGCGTGATCAAACAGCCATTGCTTGACTTCACTTTTAGTCATGCCGCCGCTTGCCACTGTTTGCGCGTGCTCGGGGCCGAACGCCATCACCGGCTGGCCTTCGTAGTAGGCGTTGTTCGCACCCGTGCTCGGCATGGTGCCGGCGACCATGGTGAGTATGCCTTCGGGCGTGATGCTTTCGTGATCGTTGACGTTGTGCGGGCCTTCGGCGGCAACCACGGTGCACACCGTCGCATCCTTGGGAAAACCCAGCTCGACGTGCAACGGCTGCCACGGACTAGCGTCTTCATTTTCGGCCACACAGAAGGTGAAT
>VGIF01000065.1 GCA_016868015.1 Betaproteobacteria bacterium | reverse complement strand
AATTTTCATCGCCGCCGCGGTAACCGATTGGCTCGACGGCTACATCGCGCGCAAATACAACCAGACCTCCGCCTTCGGCGCGTTTCTCGATCCGGTGGCGGATAAGCTGATGGTGGCCGCCGCTTTAATTGTGTTGCTGCATTTGGGGCGCGTCGACGGCATTATCGTGCTCATCATCATTGGCCGCGAAATCACTATCTCGGCGCTGCGCGAGTGGATGGCGCAAATCGGCAAATCCAAGAGCATCGCGGTGTCGTTTTTAGGCAAGGTGAAAACCGCGACGCAGATGGTGGCGATTCCGATGCTGCTGTATCACGACTCGATCGGCGGCTTCGATATGCGGCTGATTGGCACGATGCTGATTTACGTCGCCGCGGCGCTGACGCTGATTTCGATGTTTTACTATTTGAAAGCGGCGTTGCCGTTGATGTGGGAGGCGAAGTAGCGGGTGTTTAATGCGAAAAACCTGGCCACCGAGGAGCACAGGGAAAACCACCAGGATGCACGACTGGCGGTTTACGTGAGAACTGCCGCGGCTCTACACAGAGCTTTTTGCTCTTTGTTTCTCTGTGCCCTCTGCGCCCTCTGTGGCAAAAGGTTTTAAAGGTCATTCCGGCTGTATCCCCGCATCCTTCACGATCTTGCCAAAGCGCGTGTGCTCGCTTTTCATCAGCGCCGCCAGCGTTTGCGGGTTGCTCGGAAAAATTTCCAAACCTTGACTTGCCATGCGCTCGCGCGTTTCCGGCAGGTTCATGATTTTCACCGCTTCGGCGTTGAGCCGATCGACAATGTCTCGCGGCAAACCTGCGGGACCGAAAAAGCCGTACCAATTGTCCATCACGAACGTCGGTTGACCCGCCTCGGCGCTGGTCGGTAAGTTGGGTAGGAGTGCTGAGCGTTTCGCGCTTAAGGTTACGATGCCGCGCAACTTATTATGCTGAACGTGTTGAGCCGTACTGGAGACCGCCACCACGACGATGTCGACTTGGCCGCCCAGTAAATCCACCAACGCCACGGTTGCGCCCTTGTAGGGCACGTGCACGATATTGAGTTTGGCAAGCGCTTTGAGCGACTCCATCGCCAGATGGTTGGTGGAACCCACGCCGCCGGAGCCGTACGACAATTTACCGGGCGATTTGCGCGCAAGTTCGATCACGTCGCGCAAGCCGCGCGCCGGCACCGCCGGATGCACCACCATGACATTGGGCACGCTGCCCAGCAGCGCGATCGAGGTGAAATCACGCAGCGGGTCGTAACCGACCTTTTTGTAGAGAAACGGGCTAAACACCACGCCAGGCGGCGCGACCAACAGGGTGTAACCGTCGGCCGGCGATTTGGCGACGAGTTCGTTGCCGATGGTGCCGCCCGCGCCCAGACGGGGCTCGACTACGAATTGTTGCCCCAATGCCTAGGAGAGTTTCGGCGCCAGCCAGCGCGCCATGATATTGGTGCCGCCGGTGCCGAAGGGAATAATGATGCGCGCCGTTTTGTTGGGATAGCCGCTTTGCGCGTGCGCGGCAAAGCTTGCCCAGAGCGTCAGTGTCGCCGCTGCTACGCAGCCTAAATGTTTTAATTGGCGTTTCATATAAAACATAATAAAATCAGATACTTATAAAAATATGCCAAAATCGCGTCAAAGTATCAACGCGCCGTTTCACTGGGCTACATGTGACGCCGGATAGCTGAAGTGGTGATGTGCAACACATCATCTGCGAAAGCCGTTGCGGCGCCGTCGCGACGATGGCTGGCCGCAGCATAGCGTAAACTTAAGACTGTTGCGCAAGGGTGCGGTGCCGGCGAGGGGCTCGACCTTCACGCCCTGATCGCTATAGCGCGGCTTTGGCGAACGACGCGATACGCGGCTGCTGCTGTCGTCGAGCGCGAAATAATTATCGTCAGCGCGCCGAAGATTGGCGCGGCCCGAGGGATTCCGTTAAAATGGCGTCTTTAGGCGCGTAGCTCAGCTGGTTAGAGCACCACCTTGACATGGTGGGGGTCGGTGGTTCGAGTCCACTCGCGCCTACCAATAATTTCAGGGCGTTTGCCGCCTCGCCGCTGGCCGTTCCGATGCGCCGCGGTTCATTACTTAAGCTTGATCGGTGACCGGCGCGAGCGCGCTCTTTTCGAGGTCGGGTGCGCAGCCGTTGACGCCGCGCCTACCCGTTGTACGCTCGATTCAATGATGGTTTTGTCAGCGCAGCCTTGAACTGTCGCGCGGCGCCTTCGCATGGGCAGGCATGTCAATGGGCTGCGGCGCTTGGCAAGCATGCCGTGACTCGGTAGGCTTGGAATATTCGAATCACATGCGAGAGGGTGCCGATGAGTGTTTCGCAAGGGATGGCGGGTAAACTCGGCATTGCCGGATTGGCGTCGATGGCGGTACTGATGGCGATCGCCCACACGGCTATCGCGCAGCAGCAAGGGGCTTTCCCCACGCGGCCGGTGCGTTACATCATTCCGTTTCCGCCGGGCGGTAGCACCGATCCGATGGGACGCTTTATCGCCTCGAAGTTGACTGAGATTTGGGGGCATTCGGTGGTGGTGGACAACCGTCCCGGCGGCAACACAGTGATCGGCACCGAGCTACTGGCGCGCGCCGCGCCTGACGGCTACACCATCGGCTGGTCGGGCGCGTCGATGTTCAGCACGCCGAGTTTGATTCCCAAGCTGCCGTACGATGTGCTCAGGGATTTTGCCGGCGTAGCCACCATTGCCACCGGGCGCAGCGTGTTGGTGCTGCATCCGAGCGTGCCGGCCAACACGCTGCAAGAGTTTGTCGCGCTGGCGAAAGCCAAGCCCGGCCAATTGAACTTCGGTTCGTCCGGTGTCGGCACCAACACGCACTTGTCGGGCGAATTGTTCAATCTGATGGCGGGCACGCAAATGATTCACATTCCTTACAAGGGGTCGGGGCCGGTCACCACCGATTTGCTTGCCGGGCGGCTGCAGTTGTCGTTTCAGGTGCCGATCACGGTGATACCGTTTATCAAGGCCGGCAAGTTGCGTCCGATCGCGTTAAGCGGCGAGGGGCGCTTGGCGGCGCTGCCGGAGGTGCCCACGTTTAGCGAAGCGGGCATGGCGGGTTTTGGTTTGACCAGCGTAACCGCCATGGTCGCGCCGGCGAAAACGCCGGCGTCGATCATCAACAAAATCAACACCGACATCGCCGCGGTTTTAGCGCAGCCCTCGACGCATGAGTTCATGACCAAGCAAGGCGCGGAACCGTTCACCTCGACGCCGCAACAGACAGCGACGGTGATACGCGAAGAGCTCGCGCGTTATGCTAAGATCATCAAGGGCGCGGCGATCAAGTTTTCGCCGTAACATGGATGCGAGTCACCTCCAATCGTACTCCATCGATTGGCTGCGGCGGACGCTTGCCGGCAAGCCGCCGCCGCCGGCGAGCTTTTACTGCGACGATGAGACGCTGCCGGGCGCAGCGCGGCAACGCCCGGCATCGGTGCTGGTGCCGGTGATTGCGCAAGCGGTGCCGACGGTGCTGTTCACCGTGCGTTCGAACCGTTTGCGCAGCGGCGCCGGGCAAATCAGTTTTCCCGGCGGCGGCGCGGAGGCGGGTGATCTCACGCCGGAGCACACCGCGCTGCGCGAAACGGCGGAGGAGGTGGGGCTTGCCGGCGAGCGCGTGGAAATTCTCGGCCGGCTCGCACCCTACGTCACCCGCAACGGCTACTGCATTACGCCGGTGATCGGCGTGGTGCGGCCACCGCTCACGCTCGCGCCGAATCACAACGAAGTGGCGGAGATTTTCGAGGTGCCGCTGTGGTTTTTGTTCGATCCGCGCAATCATTTGCGCCACTCGCATCAATCGAATGGGCGGCTACGCCATTACTACGCGCTGCAGTACGGGGATTACTACATTCGCGGCGTGACCGCCGGCCTGGTCGTTAACCTCTACCGGCATATCGCCGGCGGCTAATCGCGCTGGGGCCGGCGCGGACTCATTTCGCCGGGCGCACCGGTTTGTGCGGATTTTTGGGGCCCATGCCCAGGCGCGGCATGTCGATCGCCGGGCAGCGATCCATCACCACTTTCAAGCCCGCCGCTTCGGCGCGGCTGGCGCCCGCCTCGTTGATCACACCCAATTGCAGCCAGACCGATTTGGCGCCGATGGCAATGGCTTCGTCGCAGATCGGCCCGGCGGCTTCGGAGGTGCGAAACACATCGACCATATCGACGGGTTCCTTGATGTCCTTCAGGCACGCGTAGACCTTTTGGCCGAGGATTTCGGTTTCGTTGGGGTTCACCGGAATCACGCGGTAACCCTGGTCGAGCATGTAATGCATCACCGAATGACTGGCGCGCTGGGGATTCGCGCTCGCGCCAACCAGCGCGATGGTTTTGGTGTGGGTAAGTAGTTCGCGGATACCGTCGTCGGAATTGATGGGCATGATGTGACCTCGCGGTTAACGTTCAGTGCGTGCTGTGGCGAGTACCAATGTAACGCAGCGCGCCGAGCGCGCGCAACTGCCGCGCGCTGGCGGTGCTCCTTGATTCTAAATAAAAAACATAACAAAATCAATTACTTACAAAATATCAATGACAGCGGCATCACGCATGGCCACATGGTGATAGCGCGCATCTGCTGGACTTTGAGCGCCGTGGGCGTGTGCTATTCTGTATTCGCGCGCCGGTATTAAGAAGCGCGCCTCAAGCGTTGCCTGCCGCAACCGGGCCGCAAGCGACGTGTTGTAAAGCCGGTTTCATAATCGATGGTCCTGATCTGGATCTACTCAAAGTGAGGAATGCGTCATGGGCTACCCCAAAATCGTACACACTGAAGAAGGCATGCGCGAAGGCTTGCAAATCGAGAGCGCAAACATTTCTGTGGATGCCAAGGTGCGTCTGCTCGACGCGCTGTCGGCAACCGGCCTGAAGGAAATCGCGGTCGGTTCATTTGTCAGTCCCAAGTACACGCCGCAGATGGCGGTGATGGACGAACTGGTGGCGCGTTTTACGCCCGCGCCGGGCGTGCGCTACGTTTACACCGCGTTAAACGACAGAGGCCGCGAGCGCGCTGCCGCGTATACGCCGCCGCTCTCGCGCAAGGTGCTGGAATACGCCACGCGCGTGGATATGTGCGACGTGTTCGCGCAGCGCAATGTAAACCGTAACATCGCGCAACAAATGGCGGCCTGGCCCAAGACCATCGAACAGGCGCTTGCCAAGGGCGCCACCGAAGGCTGCATGTCGATCAGCAACGCCTTTGGTTCGAACTGGACCGGTGACGTGAGCGTGGAACAGCTGATGCACATGTTCGATCGTATGCACCGCAAGTGGGACGAAGCGGGCATCGAGGTCACCAAGATCGGCATGTCCGACGCCATGGGCTGGAACATGCCGCATCAGGTCGAGCGCGCCATTGGCGCGATCAAGCAACGCTGGCCGAAGATCAAGGATTTTAATCTTCATTTGCACAACACCCGCGGTGTCGCGCTGGCCTCGGTGTACGCCGCGATACGCTTGATGGACGGCAACGATACGCTGCGTTTGCAAAGCGCCATCGGCGGCATGGCGGGTTGCCCGTATTGCGGCAACGGCCGCGGCGCCGGCATGATCGCCACCGAGGATCTGATGCACATGCTCGAGGAAATGGGCATCGACACCGGGGTGGATTTGTACAAATTGATCGAGGCGGTGTGGCTGGCCGAGGAGGTGGTCGGGCATGCGCTGTATGGCTTCGTATCCAAGGCTGGCCCACGTCCGCGCTTTAACAAGCTCTACCCAATGGACATGCCGCACATCGAAACGCTGGAGCAGGCTAAGCACTTTATCAAAGGGCCGAAGGCGTACGAAGGCGCGCACTCGCCGTGGAACGAGCCGATTACCAGCTGGATGCGGCCTGAAGCACCGGGTTATCAGGAAAAGCAAGCCAAGCTCAGCACGGCGGCGCAACAGCCGCCGCTCAAGGCGGTGGGGATGTAGCTTCGCCTTAGCGCGGGGTCACAAAAAACGGCGCACCGCACGGTGCGCCGTTTTCTTGTGCGGCTAGGGCCTGGGTAAGCTCATCGGCCTCAATAAAAAGTTGTTTAAAATCAATAACTTAAGATTTTATCAGCGATTCAGGCCGGTTGCTTCTCGAAGCGCGCCCAAGCGCCGTGCGGGCGGCCGATTGGATTAACCACGATTGCGCGGCAGGCCCAGCCCGCGGCGCGCGACTTGATCGCGCATCACTTGCACGCTGCCGTGGTTGATGCCCGACTGAAACGAACCCATCACGTTATGCGCGAATAGTCCTTCGCGGATGGCGCGCCGCGAGCCGTGCAGCAATTGGCCGTAGGCGCCGAGCATTTGCGTGATCGCCTCGGTGGTGCGTACGCCGTGTTCGGGCGCCCACACTTTTTCGGCCGAGCCCTCATAGGTGAATTTGCCGCCGCGTTCAACGATCGACATGCTGCGCATGGTCATCAGCCGGCACACTTGCGCCTCGGTCCACAGCTCCGCGATTTTGTCGCGTATGGCCTGGTCGTTGGCGGGGCTATAGTCGCCGAACTCACGGCTGCTTTTGATCCAATTGACGATGTCTTCGTCGCGCCGCACCGAGATCAAATAGCGCGCGGCGCCGACGCGGTCGAGATTGAGCCCCATCGAGCCCACGCGCCAGCCCTTGTTTTCTTCGCCCAGCAGCGTTGACTTGTGCACGCGCACGTTGTCGTAGAAGGTTTCGTTGGTGCGCGCGTGGCCGTAGGTAGTGGTCATCGTCGGGCGTGGATCGTTTTGGATGGTCCACAGCGGACGGATGGTGATGCCCGGCGTATTCATCGGCACCAGAAAGATCGAAATGCCTTCGTGCTTGGGCAAATCCTTGTTGGTGCGCGCCATCAGGTAGACATGGGTGGCGGATTCGGCGTTGGAGGTGTAAATCTTCTGGCCGTTGATCACGTAATAGTCACCATCCTTCACCGCGCGGCATTGCAGTCCCGCGAGGTCGGCGCCGCCGCGCGGTTCGGTGAAACCTTGCGCGAACATGTAGTCGCCGCTGATCAGTTTGGGTATGAAGTGGCGTTTTTGTTCTTCGCTGCCGGCGGCGAGGATCGCCGGCGCGCCGCTGCCGCCCAGCGAAATGCTGATGTTCACCCGATACAACTCTTCTTCCACGATGTATTGCGAAATACGATCGCCGCCCTGGCCACCGTATTCCCTGGGATAGCTGATGCCGACCCAGCCGCGATCGGCAATCTTCTGAAACAGCGCCTTCAAGTGCGGCGTTTGGCAGGCGGTGCGGTGAAAGGGGCGGCCTTCGTTCTCCGCCTGCATCTCGGCGTAGACTTCGGGCGTGAACGCCTTGGCGATAAAGTCGCGCACTTCCTTGCGCAGCGCTTCTTGTTGGGGGGTGTAGGCGAAGTCCATGATTGATGCTCCGGCGGCGGCGTGCAAACGGCGTTAGTGACGGTGTGGTCAGCATTATGCCATCGCGCGAAGCGGTTGCTCCAAAGGCGATCACAGCGCGGACTGGGTAAGGCGAATCAAACGCTGACAGCTGGCAGGGTTAAGGCCGACAGGCTGCCAAGCCGCGCTCGGCCACGGGCATCGACGTAGTCAATCACACGCAGTACCCGTATAGTTGCCGCCATGAAACTGCTCTCGAACCTTCTGCTGGCCGGCGTGCTGTTGATCGGTGGCGCCGTTTGTACGCCGCTGCACGCTCAGGACAAGCCCGCGGGTTACCCGCAGCGTCCGATCCGCATCATCGTGCCGGTATTGCCTGGAGGCGGGCTGGACATGGTCTGCCGCGCGGTGGGGCAAATGCTGAGCGAACGCTGGCGGCAAACCGTGGTGGTCGATAACCGCCCGGGCGGCGGCACCGTCATTGCCACCGAAATCGCCGCGAAAGCCGCGGCCGACGGCTACACCCTACTCGCCGCGACCGACACGCTCAATATCATTGGCGCGATGAAACGCGTGCCGTTCGATGTGCGCATGGCGTTTGAGCCGGTGGTGCCGATGACCGCGCAGCCCTACGTGTTGATCGTCGGCGCGGGGCTTGCGGCGAAGTCGGTCAAGGAACTCGCGGTTTACTCGCAGTCCCACTCGCTAAGCTACGGCAGTTCGGGTGTTGGCACCGTCGGGCATTTGGGCATGGAGCGGCTGGCGAACTTGGCAGGGGCCAAATGGGTGCACGTGCCTTACAAGGGAGGTTCGGCTTCGTTGGTTGGGTTGATGAGCGGCGAGGTTCACCTGTATCCCGGTTTGGTGATCTCGGCGACTGCGGCCATGAAGTCGGGCAAAGTGCGGGCGCTGGCGGCATTGGGGTTGAAACGTCTACCCGCGTTGCCCGATTTGCCGACCGTCGCCGAGCAGGGATGGCCGGGCTTCAAAATCGTTAACAGCTACAACCTGTTTGCGCCAGCGGGGACGCCACGGCCGATTGTTGATGCAGTAAATCGCGCGGTCGGTGATTTCATGCATACGCCGGCCATGGCGCAGCGGCTGATCGCCGATGGTAGTCACCCCGGCGAGCGCTACACGCCTGAAGCATTCAAGGCCTTCCTCGCCCGCGAGTACCAAGACGTTGAGCGTCAGGTCAAGACGCTCAACGTCAAACTCTACTAACGCAACACCAATTCAGTTCCCGCGCGGGTGCCGCCGCGGCGCTTGATGTGCCGTAGCGCGGCTTGGGCCGAGCGCTTCGCCGCAACGGACCGCGGATGGCAGCCTTATTTGGGATTGAACCTGTTGCTACGACCTGCGTTCTTTACGTACAAAGCCCGCGAGTTTTTCTTTCCACTCATCCGAATGCATGCAGCCCACCCAGGCTTCGACGTCGAATCGCAGCCCCGCCGAAATGCCGACTTCCATGGATTGATTCAGCGCGCGCTTGGCTTGAACCACGCCGATGTTCGGATATGAGGCGATTTTTCGCGCCATGGCCATGGCCTCGTCCATGACTTTATCGGCGGGTACGATGCGATTTACCAGCCCCAGTTCTTTGGCTTCTTTGGCGTCCCAGCGGCGCCCGGTGAATATGAGTTCCTTGGCCAGTTGATAACCGACCAGCCGCGGCAGCCGCTGACACGCGCCGCCGCCGGGGAAAAACCCATGCGTGCATTCGGGCAGGGAAAAAATCGAATTGTCCGCGGCAATGGAGATATCGCATTGCAACACCATTTCAAAACCGCCCGCCATGCAATAACCCTTGATCGCGGCGATCACCGGTTTGCTGACGCTGGCCAGCGCGTTGGTGGATTTCGAAGTCAGATAGTGGCGGTCGAACACCATTTCCTCAGTGCTGCGCGTGGAGCGCTCCTTGAGATCGGCGCCGGTACAAAACGCCTTGTCACCCGCGCCGGTGACGACGATGACCTTGACATCTTTGCGCAAATCAAGCGCCGGCCACAGGTCGAGCAATTCCAAACGCAGCGCGCGATTGATCGAATTGAGTGCTTCGGGACGGTTGAGGGTGACCAGCGCGATACCGTCTTCAACGGTGAGCAGGTGCAGGGGGGCAGCCATGGTGGGTTCCTTATCGGTGGGAGGGTCAAACGCGTATGCGTATGCCTGGGCAGCGTAACGCCGGCGCCCGGGCAACGCGGGTTAGGTTCGCCTGATGGGTACTTTTGCAACTACGAACAACAGGCCGATGCCACCCCAAAAACCCTTGACGGATTATGCATCGGCGGCCAATGACGCCGGCTGCTCACAGGCAGGCGTGTCACACCGTCCGACTAAGTCCGCTCCGTCAGTAGCCCGTCGAATCGAAATCGATAGCGCCCGACGTGCTTGCTTCAGGCGGCGCGGCTTAGGTGACTTTCCAAATATCACCGGCCTTGGCGACGTGGCGCAGCGGCGTGATGCTTTCGACGCTCCAGCCTTTTTTCTTCAACCACGCCTCGAATTCAGCCACGGTGGGACCGTGATATTCGGCGATCATACGGCCATCGTCCATCGCGTAAACGCCAGTCACGGTGCATTTCGGGTCGATGCGCCACTCGGCGGTGCCCTTCATCTCTTGAGTGAATTTCGCCAAATCGTCCCAGCCCGACGCTTTTCCAATCGCAATCCAACGCATACGGTGTCCTTTTTGTCTGGCTTAGTTCGCTAGCTTTTTCGGCGGCACGAACGGGTAGGGGATCGGTTTGCCGCCGCGAATCGGCAATACGATGGTGGCCCGGCCGGGACAGGATTCCGCGTCGTACTGCAGCCGCATGCCGACATCGAGATCCAGAAAGCCCAAGCCTTCTTCTTCGTATTTTTTGGTGACGGCGCCCCAGACCGTGATGGTGTCGCCGGGAACGATCATCGCGCGGTGCTGGAAGCTGACCTTCCACGGCCAGCCGTCGGGCAGACACAGATCCTTCAGGTAACGCGGCAATATGCTTTGCTTCCACGAGCCCTGCCCGAGGATGTTGGGCAGACCTTCGTGGTAAATCGCAAAGCTTTGGTCGTAGTGTATGCGGTGCCAGTTTTCGATAGCCGCGCTCCAGCGGAACAGGTGCGTGGGCGTCATCGGGCCGATGATCAGCGGCGCGAACTGGTGGCCGACGGAGACGTCGTCCCAATAGGTTTGTTTCTTTTCTCGTAATTCCTGCGCGGTTGTCATGGCCGATCCTTAGCGCCTGATTTGCGATGCCCGCAATATGCAAAGCACCTCGTCGTTCTGGTTGGTGTAGATGGTTTCGGTGGTGACCACCAGCATGCGCGATCCGTCCTTTTGCACACGCTCCTTGATATCGGCGTATTTGGCTTGCGAAAAAATGCGATCGCCGAGTTTCGGGTACTGGCGCAACTCGATTTCGTTGCCCGCGTTGAGTATGCGTTTTAACGGCGTGGGCACCAGGGGCAGGCTTCCCTTGCCTTCGCCCGTGCGCACGCCGCCGATGCCGTCGGAGTTGGGGTTTTCCTTAAAGGCGCGGGTGACCGGGTCGTCGGCGCCGGGCCGCTGGCGCCGACCGATGTAGGTGCAATAGATCGGCGGCGTGATGATGCCGCCGAACTTGGTGGCCTTGGCAAAGGCGTCGTCCCAATACCGCGGGTCCGGATCCATGATGGCTTGCGTGAAAATACGCAGGCCCTCACGTTCGATTCCCCAATCGAAGCTTGCTTCGACTTTCTCGGCGGCAACGCCGATCATCGCCTTGACCGCGGGGGTCAAGGCGCTTTCGGTTGATGCGGGCGCGTTGCTCATGCGGCAACTTTCTTGGTGTCGCCGCTCACGCCGGCGGCGCGCAGATCTTCCACTTTCGGGAAGAACGCCTCATTCCACGGCCAAGCGCCATCCAGTTCGTAAACCGGCTGGCCCTTTTGCAGGCGCTCGAGGTAGGGGCTCGCGATGCGTTCGGTCCACGGCGAAATGCCGCCTTCGTACATCTTCGGCCCGTACATGAAGTGCTTGGCTTGCTCGAGATCTTCGACGAACGGCGCGTTGGCGTCGTAAAAGCGCTCTTTTTGCATCGGCCGTGGGCCCGCGCGCGAGACGTGGCCCCAAGCCTGGCGGCCGATAATCCGTTCCAGCAGCCACGCGCACTCGATGAGTTTGTCGAGGTTGACACCGGTCTCAATACCCATGCCTTCGAGCATGTGCATGAAATCTTCGGTGGGCATCATGCCAGTGGCCTGGCCGCAGCCGCAATACGGGCAACCGCCGATGCCGCCCAGGGTGCCTTCCACATGCAGCGTATCGCGTTCGTCCAGCGTCTTGATCGCGGCGTAAGTGGCGGTAATCGCCATGCCGCGCGCGTTATGCAAATGCGCGCGGAAGTCGACCACGTCCGGCCACATTTTCTTCACGCGGCTGAAAATTTCTTCGACCTTGGCGGGGTGTACCCAGCCCATCGGATCGCCCACGCTCACTTGCGTGACCTTGATGCCGGCCGCGTCCCACAGCTCATGCTGCTTGGTCAAAAACTTCATGGTGAGGTCGACCGAGAAATCGCCGAGAAAATTCGAGCCGAACGTGGCGTTGGTGCCGATGCCGGCTTCCGTGGCGCCTTTTTCCTTCGCCGCGGCGATGGTTTTGGTCCACGACGCCATTTCCTGCATTTGCGAACGGTTGTAGTTGCGACGGGTGAACACGTCGCACTGATGGCAACTGGTGCGCGGCAAGCCCTTGCCGCGCGAGAGCGTCAGCGGCGGCGAAAAGCCGCGGGCGCGCTCCATGCCGCGCTCGTTCGGGATCATCGCCAGGTACGTGACGCCGTCCTTGGGCTTGAAGCCGATCATGACTTCTTCGATCTTCTTCATTTGCGGCGTGTACTTCGGGCTCACGAATGAACCCACCACGATGTTCTTTAGCCCGGTTTCGGAAAGCGCGTTGAGCAATTCGATTTTGTCTTCCACCGGGATTTGCGCGCTTTCGATCTGCATGCCTTCGCGCATCACCTCTTCGGTAAAGACGATTTTCGGATATCCTTTAGCCATGATGGTCTCCTTAGTGAGCGGCTCGCGCCGGCGATGGATTCTGGACTGCGCTACTGGACTGCTGCAACCTGTTTGGCCTCGGTGCGGTGTAGTGTGCTGGGCCGGGTGGCCCAGGTGGCGCTCGCGTTGGCTGCGCGCAAGTTCGCCAAAGATTGCATCACGAGCCGCACGGAGTGTCAACCTTTTTTACCCGTGCCCGTGCTATTGTCTGTGCGGAGAAAAGGTGGCCCGCGAGCCATGGGCACGGCAGTACGCCGCGCCGCATGGTGTGGCGCGGATGAGTGTTGCCGCGCACGGCTGTCATCGATGCAATCATTGCCCCAATCATTGACCGAATCTTTTTCCACCATACGGAGTGGTGTGCGCCGTCGGTGATCACACGGTCGACGTACGGTGGGGTATTGGACGATAATTCGAATCGCGCAACTCGCCAGCTACATCCTGGACTTTGTGACGATTGGTTGCGGTTCGCGCGCCGCATCCCGCGGTGACCGATTAATGATGAAGTGCCTTGGTAGTAAAAAACAGTAACGCATCATGTTGCATGCCACGCTTGACGATGTGAAGGTGCTGGACCTGAGCCAGGGACTGGCCGGTCCGATATGCGCGAAGATCCTCGCGGACTACGGCGCCGATGTGGTCAAGGTGGAGCCCATCGCGGGAGACGCCGCGCGCGCGATGGCGCCGCATTGGGGCAACCAGTCGCATCCCGAGAAAAGCCTGATTTATTTGCTGGCGAATCTGAACAAGCGCGGCGTCAAGCTCGATCTGCAACACGCGCAAGGGCGCGAATTGCTGCGCCAAATGGTGCGCAAAACCGATATCGTGGTGGAGAGTTTCAAACCGGGCTATCTCGCCGCGCTCGGTTTGGATTACGCGGCGCTGGCGCGGGAAAATCCGCGCCTGATCATGGTGTCGATCACGCCGTTTGGGCAAACCGGGCCGTATAGCGAATACGACAGCGAAGAAATCGTCACCTATGCCTTGAGCGGCATCATGAGCATCAGTGGCACCGCGGAACGCGAACCGTTGAAACATGGCGGCATGCAATCGCAGTATGAAGGCGGTTTGAGCGCGACGGTGGGCGCATTAACCGCGCTGCATGTGCGCGACCTCATGGGCGAAGGCCAGCAGGTCGATATCTCGTTGCAGGAGGTGGTCACTTCGACCCTGGTGATACACCAGCCGATGTATGGCTGGGTCGGCGCTGTGCAAGGGCGCAGGGCGCCCAGCGGCAGCAGCTACGGCCAGGTGCAGCGTTGCAAGGACGGCTATTTCATTTGGCAAACCGGCGGCGGCGCGGAGTGGGGCGACATTATCGAGTTTTTCGATTCAGAGGCGCTCAAGGAAGAGCGTTTTTCCACCGTGGCGGGGCGGGCCTTGCATGGCGAAGATCTCGACCGCCTGGTGCTCGAAGCCACCCGCGAGCGCACCATGCAGGAATTGTTCCGCACCGCGTCGGAAAAATTTCACATGCTGTTTGGCGTGGTGCAGGAGCCGCAAGACCTCGCGCGTTGTCCGCATCTGGCGGCGCGCGAATTTTTTCAGGAAGTCGATCATCCCGTCATCGGCCGTATCAAGGTGCCGTTTCGCCTGTGGAGCATGCCGGATGCGCCGGCGGTCTATCGCAGGCCCGCGCCGCTGCTGGGGCAGCACAACGCCGAAGTGTTCGGCGAGTGGCTCGGACTGGATGGCGATCGCATGGCCGCGCTGACGGCCGAGGGCGTTATCTAGGATGACCACCGGGGGGTGACGTGCAATACTGGGTGCCGAGCAGATGATACGCATGAGTAAACGGCCGCTTGAGGGCGTGCGCGTGATTGACAGCAGTTATGTGTTCGCGGGGCCGTATGCGACCGGGTTGCTGGGCGACCTGGGCGCCGAGGTGATCAAGGTCGAAGGCCCGACGCGGCCCGATTTCACCCGTGGCGGCGCGTTCTCCGGCTTGTTGCCTGAAAATGAACCCAGGGACGATCCGTGGAACCGCATGAGCGCCTACAACCTGGTGAACCGTGGCAAGAAATCGCTGGTGGTCGATCTCACCAAGCCACAAGGGCGCGAGGTGTTCATCGATCTCATCAAGGCGAGTGATGTCATCGTTGAGAATTTCACGCCGCGGGTGATGCGCGGCTGGGGCCTCGATTACCCGAACATGATGAAAATCAATCCGGGCATCATCATGATCTCCAACACCGGGTACGGACGCGGCGGGCCGTACTCGGACTATCCGGCGCAGGCGACCACGCAAGAGGCAACGCATGGCCTGGCCGCCGTCACCGGCTACGCCGGCGGCGAGCCATCGAAGGCCGGACAATCGTATGTGGATTTTCTGGCGGCGTGGACCATCGCCACCGCGGCGCTGCTCGGCTTGCGTTACCGGCGCCGCTTCGGGCGCGGGCTGTGGGCCGATATCGGCATGTACCAGCTCGGCTGTTACAACGTCAGCGAATTTGTGCTGGACCAAGTCGCCAATGGCGCGCGCGGTGAGCGCATCGGTAATCGTCACCGGCAATACGCCCCGCAGGGTTGCTACCGCTGCGCGGGCAAGGATCAGTGGTGCGCGATCAGCGTGCGCGATGATGAGCAGTGGCGCGCGCTGTGCGGCGTGATCGGGCAAGCCGCGCTCGCCGCCGATCCGCGTTTTGCCACGGCGGCGGGGCGGCACACGCATCACGACGCGATCGATGACATCATTACGCAATGGACCGCCACGGTGAGCAAGATCGAGGCCATGCAGCGCTTGCAGGCGGCCGGTGTGCCGGCCGGCGCGGTGCTTGACGGGCGCGACTTGCATTTCGATCCGCAGTTGCAGTCGCGCGGCCTGGTGGAAATGGTCGATTACCCGCCGCAGCGCGGCATGGGGCCACGCCGGCCGCTGCTGGGCCGGCCGTGGAAATTCAGCGCCGCGCCGCTGTCGATCAAGGGTCCGGCGCCCGCGTACGGCGAACACAATCGCGAGGTGTTGCGCGGCGTTCTGGGGTATGATGAAACGCGTTGCGAGGCGCTTTACGGCGCGGGCATCATTGTGGACAAGCCGGTCAAGCCGCGCGATTTTCCGATGATGAGCATGGATAAGCGCGTCGAAATTGGACGCCTCGCGTATTGGGATGCCGACTACCGGGCGCGGCTGGGCATCCTCGAATAGCGGCAACAGCGCACGCAAACAACCCGGCGCTCGCGCAGGGTTTTCGCAGAAAGGAAGATTATGGATTTCGCCTACACACCCGAGCAGGAAGCGTTAAGACGCGACGTTCGTCAGTTCATCAAGGACAATGTCACGCCCGATGTTTTGCAGGAAGCGGACACGGAATCATCGACCGCGCAGGATCAGCCGCGCGGCATGAGTCCCAAGGCGGCCGCGCTCTACAAAAAAATCTACGACCGCGGCTGGCTTGGCATCACCTACCCCAAGGAATACGGCGGGCAAGGCAAGGACCGTCTTACCCAATACATCGTCGAGGAAGAATTCACGCGCGTCGGTATTAACATTTCGCTGGGCGGCAGTGGCGCGCCCGCGATCATGGCGGCCGGCACCGAAACGCAGAAGCAGTTTTACATACCGGGCCTGATCAAACGCGAGATTACCTTCGCGCTGGGTTTTACCGAGCCGCACGCGGGCGCCGACCTTGCCAACCTGCGCTGCAGCGCGGTCAAGGACGGCGATTACTACGTGATCAACGGCCAGAAGATGTATACCAGCGCCGCGCATTATGCGACGCACATTTACCTGATGGCACGCACCGACCGCAACGCGCCCAAGCATGAAGGCATTTCAATCTTCCTGTTCTCGATGGATACGCCGGGCGTCACGGTGCGCCCGCTGTGGACCATACAGAACAACCCCACCGCGCCGATCGGCACAACTTACGGCCACGCGCGCACCAACGAGACATTTTTTGACAACGTGCGCATACACAAGTCGTGTCTGCTGGGCGAGGAAAACAAGGGCTGGCGCGTGGGCTCGATGGGTTTGAATCTGGACCGCGTCGGCGCGTCGCGGTATTTGATCTCGGTGCGGCGCGACGAAGACATCGTCAATTTCGTCAAGAACAACAAATTCGACGGCTTCGATCCGGGCAAAAACCCGGCGATCCGCGACCGCATCGCCGAGATGTGGATCGAAGCGCAGGTGTGCCGGCTGATGACCATGCGCAGCATGTCGATCGTCGAGCGCGGCGGTAAATTTACCTACGAAGGCTCGGCGGAAAAGGTGTGGGCGCCGGAACACGGCGTGCGCGTGACCGAATCGATCACGCAAATGCTGGGGCCCTACGCCACGTTGTTGAGAACCTCGCCCCATGCGGTGATGGATGGTGTGTTCGGGCACAACGTCATGGGGTCGTTCCAGTCGGGTATCAATCACGGCAGCGTGCAAGTCATGCGCGACCAGGTGGCGCGCCGCGGGCTCGAACTGCCCTCATCACGCCGGTCGGCAAAAAAAGTGGAGGCCAAGTAAATGGACGTATTGTTGAATGATGACGAGAACTTGATCGTCGATAGCGCACGCGAGTTTCTCACCCATGAGTGCCCGACCAAACTGGTGCGGGAGATGGAAACCGACCCTCTGGGGTATTCCAAAACGTTGTGGGCCAAGGTCGCTGAACTGGGCTGGCAGGGCATGTGTCTGCCGGAAAAAGTGGGCGGCTCGGCGATGTCGCTGGTCTACCTCGGCCTGGTGTTGCGCGAGGCCGGGCGTACGCTTGCGCCGATCCCCTTGCACAGCACCGCGGTGGCCACGCTGGCCATCACCAAGGACGGCACCCCCGCGCAGCAGGAAAAATACCTGCCCGACGTGGTGGTGGGTAAAACCGTGTGGACCTGGGCGTTTACCGAAAAGGATCCGCGTTTTGTGCCCGAGGCGGTGCAAATGAGCGCGCGCGCCGAGGGGGATGGCTTCGTGCTCGACGGCACCAAGCTGTTCGTCGACAATTTCCCGGCGGCGGACTATTGCCTGGTGGTGGCACGCAGCACGCCGGGTTCGAGCGGCGCGCAGGGTTTGTCGCTGTTCATCGTCGATGCCAAAGCGGCGGGCATTAGCCACAACGTGCTGATTACGCTGGCGAAAGATAAGCAGTGCGAGGTCAACTTCAAGGGCGTGAAAGTGCCCAAGGCCAATGTCATCGGCCCGGTGGGGGATGCCTGGCCCATCATCGAGCGCATGCTCGATCGCGGCACCGCCTTGCTGTGCGCGCAAATGGTCGGCGCCGCGCGCAAGGACATCGACATGGCGATCGAATACGCCAAGTTTCGCACCGCCTTTGGCCAGCCGATCGGCGCGTTCCAGTCGGTGCAGCATATGTGCGCGGACATGCAAATGTGGGTCGATGGCGGCGAACTGCTCACCTTCGAAGCGCTGTGGAAATTGGAGCAGGGCCTGCACGCGTCGGTGGAGGTGTCGCAGGCGAAATCGTTCTGCAACGAAAAATGCGAAGCCGCGGTGCGTCAATCGCAGAGCATACACGGCGGTATCGGTTTTATGATGGAGTTCGATTTGCAGCTGTGGTTTCGCCGCGTTTCGGCGTGGAGCATGCGCATGGGTACGTCGTTCGAGCATCGCGCGCGCATCGCGCGGGCACTGATCGACGTACCGGGCGAAGTCACCCTGGGCCGTCCGCTGCCCGGAACACCCGGCGCGGAAACCACCCCCAGTACCTGGACGACGCGCTCTGCGGCGGCGGTTCCAGCTTAAAAAAACCAGTAACACAGGAGCGTTTAGTATGGCGAATTGTCCAGTATGCCGGGCACCCGTAGACGAAGAGGCGGCCAAGGCACAAACCGGCATGACATCGGGCGGGGCGAAAGAAGTCGACCCAAAAATGGGAACACGGCAGTTTCACGATGGAACCTGGTACTACCTGTGTTCGCTGGATTGCCGCAATAAATTTACGCGCGACCCCGACGGCTATCTCAAGCAATAGTAAACGCCGCGCGGCGCGCGGCCGGCCCGGGTTGGCGCTGCGGATTGCCGCCGGTGTTTTCTGCCACCGATTGCCGCTGCGGATTACCGCCGCTGTTTGCCATCATGGCGCGCGCCGCACGCCATGGCGGTGGTGTTTAGGGCTTGCGCCGCGGCTCCGGTGTTTTAACGTAAGTTATTGATTTTAAACAATATTTTTTAAACGTTAAAATCGCCGCAGAGGGATGCGCTGATGCGCCGGCACGCTCGATTCATAGGCGCGCCGCAATTCGATCAAACCCGGCTGCGGCGCCACCCATTTGCGCAGTTGCGCGATCTCCTGCAGGCATTCTTCGAACGGACGCGCGGACTGGTCCGCGAGATAACTCGCCACCACCAGCGGCGAGCGGCTCACCCCTTCCATGCAGTGCACCAGTACCTTGCCCAGCGTGAGCAGCTCATGCAACTGCGCGATCGCCTCGTGCAAGCGTTCCACCGGATTGCCGTGACCATCGATCATCTCCACGCAGCGCCACGCCAGGCCGTGGTTGTTGGCGGCGCCATTGGGCCAGCCGTTGAGCGACAAAATACCGGCGATTCCGGCATCGCACAGCAGCGCAAAACGCCGCGCGTCGTCGCAGTTGCCGATGGCGATTTCACGGGTGATCCAATCCAATGTTGACTCCTGCTTTTTGCGCGCCTGGCCGCGGCAAATAAACGCGCGGCCAGCATCGCGCGGGGTGCCTAGGCGCCGCGGCGCCGCGTAAGGGAACATGCCCGCGATTATAGTGGCATGGGCTTTGCCTCGGGCGCGGCGCTCACAACGTGGCCTTGCCAAAACGCGCCGCGGCACTTGCGGTAACATTATTACCCATGTGTCTCATCTTGTTTGCGTATCGCGCGCTGCCGGGGGTGCCGTTGCTAATCGCCGCCAATCGCGACGAACGTTTTGACCGGCCCGCGCTGCCGGCCGCGCGCTGGAGCGATCATCCCGAGATATGGGCGGGGCGCGATGTGTCGGGCGGCGGCACTTGGCTAGGGGTGTCGCGGCGCGGCCGTTTTGCCGCGCTCACCAACTTTCGCGATCCGCAAACGCATCGCGCGGATGCGCCCACGCGCGGCGGGTTGGTCAAAAATTTTCTCACCGGGCACATGTCGGCCCGCGACTACGTGGAACACATTGCGCGCGAAGCGGTACCGTATAACGGGTTTTGCCTGCTGGCGTGGGACGGGCACGCGCTGTTTTTTTATTCGAATCGCGCGCCGGCGCCGCTGGAAGTCGCCCCCGGCGTGCACGGTTTACCCAATCAACTGCTCAATGCGCCCTGGCCCAAGGTGGTCAAGGGCCGCGCCGGGCTGCAAAAGCTGCTGCAAACGCCGTTTGCGGTGGAGGACCACCTGGCATTGTTGAGCGACACCACGCCCGCGCCGGACAGCGAGCTGCCGCAGCGCGGCCGCCCGCTCGAGCGCGAGCGCCGCAGTTCGCCGCTGCGCATCGTCGATGCCCGATATGGCACGCGCTGTTCCACCGTGTTGCGCGTGAGCGACGAGGGCGCGATCGATTTCGCCGAGCGCACGTTTTTGCCCAGCGGCGAAATCGCGGACGACGTTCGCTACCAATTGCATACGTTTTCAAACGCCGCGGCGAGCGGCGTCGCATGAGCCAAGAGAACCAAGAGAACCAAGAGAACCAATAGAACCAAGAGGAGCACGAGCATGAAAGCAGTCGTCTGTAAAGCCTGGGGGCCGCCGGAATCGCTGGTGCTGGAGGAGCGCCCCGCGTTGCAAGCCGAGCCGGGCAGCGTGGTGTTAAGCGTCAAGGCCGCCAACGTCAAGTTTTCCGACACCCTGATTATTCAAAACAAATATCAAACCAAGCCCGAATTGCCGTTCGTACCCGGCGGCGAAGTCGCCGGCGTGATCAAGGCGGTGGGCGCCGGCGTGCAGGGCTTGAAGGTGGGCGATCGTGTCAGTGCGCAATCGGCCAGCGGCGGCTACGCCGAGGAGGTGAGCCTTAAACCCGACGCGCTGCAGACGATACCCGACTCGATCGACTTCGCGGGCGCGGCGGGCCTCACCTCCACCTATGGCACCTCGTATTACGCGTTGATCGACCGCGGGCAGTTAAAAGCCGGCGAAACGCTGCTGGTGCTGGGCGCATCCGGCGGCGTGGGCCTGGCCGCGGTGGAAATCGGCAAGGCCCTGGGCGCTAAGGTCATCGCCTGCGCCTCCAGCGAAGACAAACTCACGGTGTGCCGCGAGCACGGCGCCGACGCAACCATCAACTACGCCACCGAGGACATGCGCGCGCGCGTGAAGGACATTACCAAAGGCAAGGGCGTGGATGTGGTCTACGACCCGGTGGGGGGCGACTACTCGGAACTCGCGCTGCGCGACATGGCATGGGGCGGGCGCTTTCTGGTGATCGGTTTTGCCGCGGGCGGCATACCCAAGATTTCGCTGAATCTGCCGCTGATCAAGGGCTGCAGCATCGTCGGCGTGTGGGTGGGCGCGATGAGCAAGCGCGACCCGCAAAGACGACGTGAGATCTCGGAAGCGGTGTGGAAGTTATACAACGCGGGCAAAATCAAACCGCACGTGTGGGCCACGTACCCGTTGGAAAAAGCGGCGGAGGCGCTAAACGCGCTGGCGGGGCGCCAAGTGGCGGGTAAGGTGGTGTTGACGATGTAGGCGCGTGGGGATTTAAGCGTTTAGCGGCTGGCGCTTGGTGTTTGGTGGTCAAGATCGTGATTTGATTGGATGGGCAATGTCAGGATGCATCGCTGGCGAGCGGCGGGTCGCGGCCAGGAGCAGACGATCATTGCTTTGGCATAGCCGTCATTGGATCGACCGCTCAACTTCGAAACCTGCTGGATGGCCACACGCCATTACCGACTTCGTCGCCTATGGCGATTCGCGCGGCCATGTCTACGAACTTTCCTATGATAAGCTAACTTTTTAGAACAAAGACAATCATCTTGAGCACGCTAGCGGCGAATCTTAAAAAAGCGACTCAACTTGCCAATGATTGGCAACCTGGCGCCTATGCCAGCGGGAAATGGAAGCCACTTGCGCGTAATCCTAAAATCAGAGTTTTTGAGATTATTGGGGCTAAGATTTTTTGGGCGACGATGCAGGAGCTCAAAGTGCAAAAGCTCATTACGCGTCCGGAAGACAAGCATAAGTCTCAATTAGAAAGGGCAGAAGACTATGCAAAAAAAATAGACCCCGAAATGCATACCACTGGTCATAGCGAAATCAGAGGAAAAAACACTCGATATTTCGAGATAAGACTAGGTGCTAAAACAGCATTTTCTTCGCTTTCAAATTTGCGACTAGGATTTAATCCTTTTGCCCTAAAAGGAGGTCAGAGACTTTTGGAGATGGCAAACTTTTACCTCGGCAAACTGGATTACGAGGGACGGCAATGCCTAATTTTCGGTGTCACTAAGAATCTCGATTACAGGCTTCATGTAAAACATTTAAGGATACGCTGATCAAGTAGGTAAAAGGTGCGCCCGAGGAAAGCGATGATGCCGATTAGGCGAAATGAATGCTGATTTCATCAGGCCGAAGGCGCTTTCGATGTTTAATTCGGTGTTTTTCGCCGTTTTAGGCTTCCGCTGCACGCACTTATCCCGTGAGCGGCCTATCCCATTTGTAAATGTTCA
>VGIF01000064.1 GCA_016868015.1 Betaproteobacteria bacterium | reverse complement strand
CGAAGTACGGCAAGGATGCCGCACGCGTGGAAGCGGTTTACGCTTCGTTCAAATCGCACCTGCAGCGCGTGTTCACGCGCGAGGCGCGGCCGGTGGCTGGCGCACCAGAAACATTTGCGTGGCTCATCTGTTTAAAAATCATCGCCCGACCCTCAGGTGTCAAGTGATTGCGCTATCGTCAAAGACTTTCCATGCAAGGTAATAACGCGTTTTAAGGTCCGGATAGGGAATACGCAAGGAGTAGTGCCCGTCTCCACTCGGCAGTATCTGCCGTGTCAATTGAGGCGATTCCACGGGCTCGTCATCTTCTTCGCGCTTAATATACGCCTTCACACCATCGAGGCCACGATCAGGCGCCCACTCCAAAGGGATCAGCAACGATATTTCCGCCCACGCGATCGGCATAGAAATGAGACTGTACACGCAATCCATCTGCCTCCTGTGAAAATAGTCTCGATCCTGCTCTCTCATGCCAAGTATCCGCGACGTAGTAGTTCGCGCGCCACCCTTCCAAAAGTATTTTGTAATGAGTTTTGGCAAACGCTCCCCCTCGTTTAGTGCGTCAAAGGGAATCACGGCTCGATAGGTATGGCGCCGATCCGCATGCTCAACAAAACTTAGTCCCGGTATTTCGCGGTTGACACCTTGTTCGTCAACGTACCAGCAGTGCAGGTCATATGGTTCGGCACTTGTGCCGATCACCGAAAATTGAAAACGCTTGGCCTCTGAAATCACGTAGTTCGTATAGGTGCGCAATACCTGAACGTCGAAATTTTTCTTGTGCTCGTAAAACCAGCGAATCCCTTTATTGGGGTCCGCGCCCGGGTTCGCGCGCAAATACCAAGCGCGTCGAAGGTCAACGTCTTGAAGCAACAACGTACGTTTACCTTCGACTCGCCACTCTTGTTTTTTTCGTCCGTCGTAGTGCCGCGCATTGAACTGAGCCACAATGTTTCATCAGCATCGAGGTCCAGCACGTTAAATCTCGATTCGTTTATCTCACTGCCTTTCCCTGTCACCACGCCTGTCGATGACGGTGCCGCAATGATTGTTGTATTCAAGGCCGTGTCGGAAACACGCGCATACCGTGCCACGTTAAAGGCATGTTCGTGTCCGTGGAGCACAATGTCATATTTTCCGTTCGTAAGGGTTTGCAGGACGCTACCAGGATTCGACACCATAGTGGTCGCGTTCAAAAACGGCCTGAAGAACCCATCGTGGTTCCGCTCAAGCTCCGCGATCGGCACGAGGTGATGGTGCATCAGCAAAACGTATAACGTTCGTGTGTGTTTTTCGTTGCCGCCGTGGGCGACGGTGGCTTCCAGGCGTTTGAGCGTCTCTTCTGAAAGCCCACCTCGTGCAAAGTATCGACAATTTTCCGTTGTATCGATCGCGGCAACGGCAAGTCTAAGCGACTGCCCGATGTCAACTGACACCGGCTGGCGGGCCATGTAGTCGCCAAAATAGTAATCAAAGTGCTTTCCCCATGGCCACGACATACCAAATCGATTGCCATAAAAATAGCGATCATGGTTACCAGGGCAGACAAATACATGTGGCGTGCGCTCTTCTCCCTCATATGCACACTTGAGGTCGCCGAGTGCGCTCTTGGCTTCGATAAAATACTTCGTTTTTGGTGTATCGACGATATCGCCCGTAACAAAAGCTACGTCAGGTCGAATGTCGTTCCGAATGTGGTGAGCAAGGTCGCGCCACATTACCCGTTGATTCTTTGCGCCAAAATGAAGATCGCTCAAGTGTAGTATCCGAGCAAGCACGCGTGTCATGCGCTCCCCTTCACAAATCGCAATTGATACACGTTACATTAGAACATATTGGGCGTCCCCTTATGATGCATCACGCAATCGCCAGCAGGAAATGAGAAGGTCGGGGCGAGGTGTTCGTGAAGGTCCGGTATCTATTTTTGCGGACCGACGTCAGATCCCATAGGAGCGTCAGCAGTGGCCGAGGGGCCGCCCGCGGGCAGCCGCCGCGAGCGGCAGGTCATCTTCTATACCTGTCCTCGAAGGTCGAACAACCCGAACGGCGGCTCGGGGGCGAGACTTGGCTCTCGCGCGATACGTGTTCTGACGCCGTTCGTCTGATCAAGTCACGATCTTTACCAGTAAGCGCTGTTAAGTAAGGTCTAGGCCCGCACCAACTTATCCTCAAACCAATCCCACATCGTCGCCACACCCAGCGTCAAGTAATCGCGCTGGCAGTGCTGCGAGCCGCCTTCTTCAGCGGTGAATACGCGCAGTGTTTTGTCTTTGGAGCCACTGGCGTTGTAGAGCGCTTGCGCGTCTTCGAGCGAAATTTGCTCGTCTTCGGCGCCGTGGCAAATCAAAAACGGGCAGCGCATTTTTTGCACTACGCCGTCCAGGCGATACGGTTCGAGTTTTTTGAGCGCTTCGTCGAGCGAGTTCACGCCCAATATCCACATGATATGGTGGCCTGGCACCGAGAGTGAGGTTTTGAAGTTCGCGTCGATGCGTTTTTTCCACGTGCCGTAATAATCCCAAATCGCGCCCCAGGCGATGCACGCGGCAAAGCGCGGCTCCATCGAGGCGACGCGCGGCGCGTAGTAGCCGCCGAGGCTGATGGCGACCACGCCGACTTTTTTGGCATCTACCTCGGCGCGTTTTTCCAGCCAATCCATGCACGCGCTGCCGGCGGCTTCGTAATCGTGGCGCAGCACGTTGCCGCGAAAGCGGATCGCCTCACCGGTGCCGGGGCCATCCATCACCAGCACGTGGATGCCGCGCTTGATGAGATCGGTGACGCCGCGCGTGTATTGAATTTCCTTGGTGACATCCAGCCCGTCGAAAAACACCACGCACGGCGCGCGTTTGCCGGCGGGGACTGCCGGCGAATGCACGAAGTAACCGGGCAGGCTTTCTTTGCCCATCGGTACCTCGACGATTTCGATTTTGACGTCGGTGAGTTTGACGTGGCGGTGAAAACAATCCACCCCCTGTTTGTAAATTTTGAGTGCGAGTTCGTCCTTGGGCGTGCGAAAACGCTCGGCCATTTGATAGTAGTTACACGCGCGCAGGTAGGCATGTGCGGCGGAAAAGCGATGACCGCTCGCTTCAAATTTCTCCGCGTGCGCGCGTACGCCGTCGGCCACTTTGGCGCAGGCGTGAAACCACGCTTCGTCGTCATCGGCCGCGGCGTTTTTTAATAGCACGCCGATTTTGTGAATCTCGCCCATGTCCGAGCCGCCATACACGCCGCAGCCGATCATGTTAATAAACGCGGCGGACCAGCGGTAGTTGCCGGGGAAATACATGAAATACGGGGGTTCCTTGGTGGCCATGATGATCCCATTCTAAAAAGTTGTTTAAAATCAATAGGTGACGATATTACTGCTTTTGAATATTGGCGGCCTTTGCCACTCGCGCCCACTTCTCAATTTCATCGCGGATGAACTTCGTGTAATCCTCCGGGCCGAGGCTGGCGATGTCGTGGCCTTGCTTCAAGAACCATTCGCGGTGCTCCGGCGCGGCCATCTGTTTGGCGAGCACGTCGTGGATGCGCATGATCACCTCACGCGGCGTTTTGGCCGGCGCCAGCACGCCGTTCCAGTTGGCGCTGGTAAAGCCGGGCAGGCCCTGCTCGGCCACCGTGGGCAGATGCGGCAGCAGCGGCGAGCGTTTTTCGGAAGTGGCGCCGATGGCGCGCAACTTGTTTTGCGCCACCAGCGGCGCGCAGCCGGAGAACTGTACGCTGGCGAATTCGATTTGGCCGGCGATTAAATCCACCGTGTATTGCGCCGCGCCCTTGTACGGCACGTGGTTCAGTTGGATGCCCGCCTGCGAAGCGAACAACTCGGTGGCGAAGTGCCCCACCGTGCCTACGCCGGGCGAGCCGTAATTGATTCTGCCCGGTTGCGCCTTGGCGAGTTTGATGAAATCCTGCACGCCCTTCACCGGCACGCTTGGATGCACCATCAAACAACTCGAGGTGCGCGTGAGCAGAAATATCGGCGCCAGATCGCGCAATGTGTCATACGGCATTTTGTTGTAGACGCTGTGCGAGACGGTGAGCGGCCCGGGGTTGCCCGCGAGCAGGGTGTAGCCATCGGGCGCCGCTCTGACAACCATGTCCGTGCCCGGCACGCCGCCGGCACCGCCGCGGTTTTCAACGATAAAATTTTGCGCGAGCGCATGACTCAACTGTTGCGCCACCCAGCGTCCTTGAATGTCGGTGGGGCCGCCCGCGACGAACGGCACAATGACACGCACGATTTTATTCGGGTAACTTTGTGCATGGGCTGTGGGCACCCACAGCAGGGCGGCGGCGCACCAGCCGGCTGCGGCATAAGAGATGCATTTCATGGCTGAACTACCTCCTCGGATGATATTGATGGGGTTCGTATTTATGGAGTTCGCATTTATGGGGTTCGCAGGCGCATGGGGTTCGCAGGCGCACCTTAGTGAGGGTACCACGCCTTGTCAATCACGGCGGGCAGTCTGGTAAACTCCGGCGCTGGCATTTATCGCGCGTTTTTTGAATAACTTTAGGGATAGATCATGGCGGCAAAAGCAAAATCCAAAGCGGGCAAGGCGAACACCAAGCGTAAATATCAGGACATCATTTACGAAGTGAAAGACCAGGTGGCGTGGGTCACCATCAACCGCGAACGGGTGCTCAATTGCTTTCGCGAGCAGTCGCTCGATGAAATGATCGATGCGCTGAAATCCACGCGCGAAGACCCGTCGATCGTGTGCGCGGTGATCACCGGCGCGGGCAAGCAGTCGTTCTCCGCGGGCGGCGATTTTTACGCCATGAAGCGGCTTAACTTCAACAACGGCTACATGTGGAACGACCGCATGCTGGGGTTGGCGATGACCATCCGCGGCCTGCCGATCCCGGTGATTGCCATGATCAACGGCTGGTGCATGGGCGGCGGGCACGAGTTGGCGCTGTGGTGCGATCTGGCGATTGCCTCGGAGAATGCCGTGTTGGGCCAAACCGGCGCCAAGGTTGGTGCCTGCCCGACGGTGGGTGCGACGCAATACATTCCGCGCATCATCGGCGAGCGCCTGGCGCGCGAAATGATTTTCTGTGCGCGCCGCTTCACCGCCAAGGAGGCCGCGGAAGTGGGCCTCATCAACAAATGCGTGCCGCAAAAGGATTTGCTCGCCGAGACGTTAAAGTGGTGCGAAACCATGAAGGGGCATTCTGCGCTCACCATCCGCATGACCAAAAAATCGCTCAACTTCGAATCGGATAACCTCTATTCGTCGTGGCAGCAGGGCATGGAACTGCTGGCACACGTGTGGGGCTCGGAAGAAGCGGCCGAGGGCATGAACGCCTTCCTCGAAAAACGCAAACCCAACTTCCAGAAGTTCCGCATGCGCGACAAGAAGATTCTGGCGGATTATCTCGCGGGCAACGAGAAGGATTTGAACGCGCCGCCCTCGATGCGCAAGAAAAAGTAACAGCGTGAGGCGTTAGGCGTGAGGGGTGAGGCGCAAAAGATTAGGTTGCGCCTTGCAGCTCACGAACGATAAACATGAGTGAACGAAATCAAGGTGCCCTCGCCGGCACCAAAGTCCTCGACTTAACCCGCATCCTCGCGGGCCCCCTGTGCGCGCAGATGTTGGGCGACATGGGCGCGGAGGTGATCAAGGTCGAGCCGCCGGGCGCGGGGGACGATACCCGCTCGTGGGGGCCGCCGTTCGCAGGGAAAGAGTCCGCGTATTTTCTTGGCATCAATCGCAACAAGCGCTCGATCACGCTTAACATGGCTTTCAGGCCCGGCCAGGAGATTCTCGCCAAACTGATCCAGCAATGCGATGTACTGGTGGAAAACTTCAAGGCCGGCACGCTGGAGAAATGGGGGTTTGGCAACGCGTGGCTCGAGGCGAATGCGCCGCGGGTGATTCGCTGCTCGATCACCGGCTACGGCACCGATGGCCCCAAGGGCGGGTTGCCCGGCTACGATTTTATTTTGCAGGCCGAGTCCGGGCTGATGAGTATTTGCGGCGAGACCGACGGCGACCCGATGAAGTACGGCGTCGCCATCGTCGATATCACCACCGGTTTGCTCGCCTGCAACACCATCCTCGCGGCGTTAAACGCGCGCCACCAGAGCGGGCGCGGGCAGCATGTCGAGGTGTCGCTGTATGAATCGGGTTTGTTCATGCTGGCCAACGTGGCGTCCAATCACCTGGTGTCAGGCAAGGATGCGCGGCGCTTCGGCAACGGCCACCCCAACATCGTGCCCTACACCGCGTATCCGGTGCAAGACGGCATGATCGCGGTGGCGGTGGGCAACGACGGCCAGTTTGCCAAGTTCGCGGCGGCGTTGGGCCACGCCGAGTGGGCGAACGATGCGCGCTTTCAAAAAAACCCCGATCGCGTGGTGAACCGCGAAGCGATCGACGGCTTGATCATCGATGCGTTAAAAACCATCAGCGCCGATGCGCTCATCGAAACCTTGACCGAAGCGGGCATCCCCTGCGGGCGCATCAACAGCGTGGCGCAAGCGCTCGGCGCGCCGCACACCGTGGCGCGCGGCATGGTGCAAACCATCCATCACCCGACCGCAGGAGATGTCAAAGTGTTGGGCATGCCGTTTCGCTTTAGCGCCACGCCGGGCTCGATCCGCCGCCCGCCGCCGACGCTGGGGCAGCACACCGAGCAGGTGTTGGGCGACGAGCTGGGCTTGTCGGCGGAGCGGATTGCGCAGCTCAGGCAGCAAAAAATCATTTGACGCGGATTTACGCAGATGAACGCGGATTAAGAACTTTGTCGTTGTTCCAGCGAAAGCTGAAACCCAGGTTGTAACCTGGCCCGAAGGGCATAAACTTTGATGCTTTGCATAAATGTACGGCCTGGCTTCTGGCTGTCGCCAGAATGACGCTAGTGGAAACTAATCTGCGTTCATCTGCGTTAATCTGCGTCGAAAGGGGTTTGCAGTGATAACGAATCTTTCCCACGTCTCGATCGTCGTTCCCAGCCTCGACGCCGCCGCCAAGCGCCTCGTCGAAACCTACGGCCTCGCCATCGGCGAAATCAACGTCAACGAACAGCAAGGCGTGCGCATGGCTTACGTCGATCTGGGTAACGCAAAAATCGAGCTGATGGAGCCTTCGCGTCCGGATTCGCCGGTGGCGAAATTTTTAGAGAAAAACCCCAAGGGCGGTATTCATCATTTTTGCGTCGGGGTGGATAGCGTGGACGCGACTCGCGCCGAAGTCACCGCCAAGGGCGCGCAGGTGTTGGGTGACGGCAAGCCGCAATACAACGTGCACGGCGAGCGCATTGCGTTTGTCCACCCGAAGGATTTTTTGGGCGCGTTGGTGGAGTTGGAAGAATCCGCGCATTCTGAAAAAATATGAATTAAATCAAATAGTTACATAATGGAGGTGGTATGAAGCGCAGGGGTTGGGGATGGATGGTGGTGGCGGGGCTTTTACTGGTGGCGCCGGTGCATGCGCAAAATTACCCGACGCGCCCGGTGCGCCTGGTGGTGCCGTTCGCGCCCGGCGGCGCGACGGACATTATCGCGCGCGTGCTGGAGCCGCGGCTGACCGCCAAGTTGGGCCAGCAAGTAGTGGTGGATAACCGCTCGGGCGCGGCGGGCAACATCGCGGTGGATATCGTGGCGAATGCCGCGGCCGATGGTCATACACTGTTGGTGGGCAATATCTCCACCAACTCGATCAACCCGCTGCTGTTTGCCAAGACCATCAAGGTCAATGCGATCCGCGATCTTGCCGCGGTTACGCAGTTGGTGGCGATCCCCAATTTTGTCGTGGGCAGTCCCAAGATGCCGGGTAACACGCTCAAGGAGGCGCTCGATTACGCGCGCTCGCGCCAGGGGCAGCTTAACTTCGGTGCGCCGCTGGGCTCGTATTCGCATTTGGACATGCTTGCGCTGACCGCGCGCGCGGGCGTGAAGATGGTGCATGTGCCGACCAAGGGCGCGGGCGAGACGCTGCCCAATCTGCTGCGCGGCGACACGCACATACAGATCACCAACGTGGCCTCCACCATCGGCCCGGTGCGCGCCAAACAGATCAAGGCGTATGCGGTGACGCAGGATGCGCGTCTGCCCGACATGCCCGATATCCCGACCCTGGCCGAGGCGGGTTTCCCCGGCATCGGCAGTTTGAACTGGAACGGCTTGTTCGCGCCGGTGAAAACGCCGCGCGCGATCGTTGATCGCGTGTTCAAGGATACCACCGCGTCGATGAACGAGCTCGACGCGGAGGGCTTGCTCACCAAGCGCCAATTGCCCAATGCGTTGTCGGCCTCGCCCAAGGCGTTTGATGATTTCGTGCGCGCCGAGGCCAAGCGCTGGGAAAACATTATTCGCGAGAATAAAGTGTCAATCGAATAACGCGAGTGGGCGCGGGGCCGGCGCACGGCGTGGGGCGCTAACATGAAGCGGAGCACCATAGGGCGGATCGCGGCCTCGATGACTTTACTTGCAAACACCGCGGCGGCGCCCGCCGCGCCCATGCTCTCGCCGGCCGGCCACGCGCGGCTTACGCAATATTGCGCCGCGGCGGTGGCACAGGGCGCCGCGCCGGGCATCGTGGTACTGGTGCTTAACCGCGAGGGCATCATCTACGAAGGCGCCGCCGGCAAGCGTAACGTGGCGCGCGATGTGCCGATGTCGCCCGACACGATTTTTCGCATCGCCTCGATGACCAAGCCGATCACCTCGGTGGCGATCATGATGCTGGCCGAGCAAGGCAAGCTCGCGCTTGACGATCCGCTGGCGAAGTACCTGCCCGAGTTCGACCAGCGGCCGGTGATCACCCGCTTTAATCCGGCCGATGCGAGGTACGCCACGCGCCCGGCGCAAGGCCAGATTACCCTGCGGCACTTGCTCACGCACACCGCGGGCCTGGGCTACGCGTTTACCGATCCGACACTGGCGCGGCTCGTCGCCGTCACGCAAAAACCCGAGTGGCAACAGCCGCTGCTGCACGATCCAGGCGCGAAATGGACCTATGGCGCCGCCACGCGGGTGCTGGGCATGGTGGTGGAAAAAATCTCCGGACAGCCGCTCGATCGGTTTTTGCGCACGCGCATATTCGAGCCGCTCAACATGGGTGACACCGCGCACGGCGTGCCGGCGCGGCAGGTGGCGCGCGTGGCGACCTCGCATAACCGCCAGGGCGCCAAGCTCATCGAAACGCCCAACGAGCCCAAGCAGGACGGCCCGGTGCGCGGCGACGGCGGCCTTTATTCGACGGCGCGCGACTACGGCCAGTTTCTGCGCATGCTGCTAAACGGCGGCACACTGGGCGGCGCGAAACTCATCTCGCCGCAATCGGTCAGGCAAATGGGTGAAAATCACATTGGCGCGATTTTCGTCGAAACACAACCGGCGGTGAATCCGCAGCGCGCCAAGCCCTTCCCCATCGGCGCGGGCAAGGATAAATTCGGCTTGGGGTTTCAGATTCAATCGCATGATCCGAAGCTCGCGCGCTATCGCAGCCCCGGCAGCTTGAGTTGGGCGGGCATCAACAACACGCATTTCTGGCTCGATCCCAAGCGCGGGATCGCGGCGATCGTGTTGATGCAGGTGCTGCCGTTTTACGACGATCAAGCCATCGCGGTTTTGCGCGGCATCGAAGAAATTATCTACGGCCATTTGCAGTAAACTCGCGCAGCGCTGGCCCGGCGTAACCATTATTACATAACCTATTGATTTAATTTATATTTTTAAAATGACCGCATCCCCGACTGTAGCGCCCCACGGCGCGCGCGTCAGCGCCGCCGAACTCGAAAACTTTATCGCACTCGCCTTCGGGGCGGTGGGCCTACCCGCGCCCGATGCGCGTGGCGTCGCGCAACTGATGGCGCAAGCCGACGTACAAGGCTCCGAAGGCCACGGCGTGTTTCGCTTGCCGCAATACATCCGCCGCATCAAGGCGGGCGCGGTGAATGTGCGGCCCAACATCCGCGTTGAACGCGAAGCGGCGGGCATGGCGCTGGTCAATGGCGACAATGGCATGGGGCATCTGGTGATGAAGTTCGCCGCCGAGCGCGCGATTGAAAAGGCCAAAACCGCCGGCGTGGCGTGGGTGGGTGCGAAGTGGAGTAACCACGCGGGGCCGGCGTCGTTGTATTCGAACATGCCGGCGGCGCACAACATGATCGGACTGTACATGGCGGTGGGCAGCGCCAATCATCTACCGCCGTGGGGTGGCATCGACATGCTGCTCTCGACCAATCCGCTGGCGGTGAGCATCCCCGGCGGTGACGAGCCGCCGATCGTGCTGGACATGGCGACCACGGTGGCCGCGTACGGCAAGGTCAAAACCAAGGCGCAGCGCGGCGAGATGATGCCCGAAGGCTGGATGATCGACCGCGAAGGCAAACCGCTGACCGACCCCAAGCGCGCCAACGAAGGTTTTTTGCTGCCGATTGGCGGCTACAAAGGTTACGGCCTCGCGCTCGTCATCGGCATGTTGTGCGGCACGTTAAACGGTGCTGCGATGGGCAAGGATGTGGTTGATTTCAACGCCGACGATAAATCGGTGACCAACACCGGGCACTCGATCGTCGCGATCAACATCGAAGCGTTCATGCAGCTCGCCGAGTTTCGCAAGCAAGCCGACGTGCTGGTGCGCGATTTGCGCGCCGCCAAGCGCATGCCGGGCGTGGATCGCATTCGCATGCCGGGGGAGGGCTCGTGGCAGGCGCGACTGGAGAACCAAAAAAACGGCGTGGCGGTGCCGCCGGCGTTGCTGCAGGCGTTGGATACGCTCGCCGGCGAACTGCACATCGCGCCGCTTGGCCGGTAGTTGACCCTGCCCATGGATCAGCACGTGCGGCGTATGTTGTGGCTGGCGCTGATTATTTTTGCGCCGCTGATTTATCTGATTCTGTTTCAGGCGGCGATCCCGCAAGACCCCGGCTATCACATCCTCGCCGATAAACGCACGTGTCTGGGCATCCGCAACTTCGGCGACGTGATCACCAACGTGGCATTTTTGCTGGCGGGCGGCGCGGGCTGGTTGTGGTGCTACCGGCATCTCAACACCGGCGCGCGGCTGTCGTGGCTGATTTTTTTTGCCGGCGTCACCTTGGTGTTTTTCGGCTCGGCCTATTACCACACCACACCCAACAACAACACGCTGGTGTGGGACCGCTTGCCGATGACGTTCGCGTTCATGGGCCTTTTCGCCGCGCTGCTGTCGGAACATCTGGGTGCGCGCTGGGAGCGGCCGCTGCTCATTCCCGCGCTGGTGATCGGCGTGGCGAGCGTGTTTTACTGGCGCTACACCAATGATTTGCGGTTGTATGTGTGGGTGCAGGGGGCGCCGTTGCTGGCGATTCCGTTCGTGCTGGCGATGTTTCGCGCGCGCTTTACGCACCGCTGGTATCTGCTGTTCGGCTTGGGTTTTTACGCACTGGCGAAAGTCGCCGAAATCAACGATTGGCCGATCTTTGAGGCCACTGGACAATTCGTGAGCGGCCACTCGATCAAACACCTGCTCGCGGCGTGCGCGCCGTTGATGTTGTGGTTGATGCTGCGGCGGCGCCGGGCGGTGGCCGAGCCGGCTCGCTAAAACGCGCCATCGCGCCGTGTCATTTGCAGCCGCATGGGACAGGGCGCGCACCCGCGGCCACCAGCGCGGCGAGTCGCAAATCGCCCTCACGCGCATACGCGCCTCGCCCAGGCCGCAAGCCAAATGACGGCGGCCGGCGCGCATAAAACGGTGTTTCATTCCCGTTGCAGATCACGCGAATCGCCATGCACATAAACCAGCGCGCCCACATCGGTGTGAGCATCGCCATGCGTCAAGCCCTTGGGCGCCCATTGATATTCGCCCGTGCGCAGCAGCAGGTCGCCGAAGAACGCTTCGCCGGCGAGCATCAAATATTCTGCCTCGATTGCGTGCGCATGCCCCGGCAAACGCGCGCCCGCGGCAAGCCGCAGCAGAAACGAAGCGGTGTCGCCGGCTTGCCACAATGGCTTGACCGCAATGCCGTTGGCGATGTCACGCCAGCCTTGCGCGCTTGCGGCAATGGTGAAGGGCTGCGCACCGCCATCCGGTAACCAGGCGCCGGCGAGCTCGCGCAGCATGTCGCTAGATTTACCGATCGAGGTGCCGCGCAAAAACGCCAGCGCGCCTTCTTTCGATTCGATCCGCTGATGCTTGCTGCCCGCGGGGGCGAGGTGATAGTCGTGCAGGCCTACACGCTGGTTGCCGGCGGTCAGGCTACCGCGCAGCACCACGCATTCCTCGTGCGCGTGGTGGCGATGGCCCGGTAAATGCGCACCGGGCGCGAATTCGACCAACGCGGAGCGCGTCGCACCCGCGTCATGCAGCACGTGCGCGCGCACGCCCTGGCCGAGGTTTTGCCATTTCACATCGTCCAGCCGAAAGGTGGTGAGGCCGCGGTGACGCGCGGCGCTTTGCGCAACGCGCGCGGCAAGGCGCTCGCGCAGCGATGCGGCGCGCGTGGCCGGCACGGTTACCGGGGTTAGCGCTTCGGCGATCTTGCCGTGCAACGCCTCGGCTTCGGAATCGCGCGGTGCGGCGGTATCGGGTTTGGTCATGGTGTGCTCCTGCCCGCGGCATCGGCGAGCAGTGTTTTGAGCATGTTAAGCCCGCGCCGGATATGCGATTTCACCGTGCCCAGCGGCATGCCGGTGTGGGCGGCGATTTCGTCGTGCGTGAGGCCTTTAAAAAAAGCGAGCGCGATCAATTGGCGCGGCTGCGCATCGAGTTGCGCCAGCGCTTCGTGCAGCGCGTGGCCGCTTTGCGTGGCGTTTAATAATTCGAGTGCGCTCGCGTCATGATGCGTGCCATGCGCATCGGCCAGTTCGCCGGCGTCCTCGACCAGTTCCGCCGGGTCGCGCGCGCGCAAGCCGTCGAGCGCGCGGCTGCGTGCAATAGTCAGCATCCACGCCATCGCCGTGCCGCGCGCGGCGTCAAAACGCGGCGCTTCGCGCCACACTTGCCAGAAGGTGTCTTCGGTGACTTCCTCGGCGAGCGCGGCGTTACGCGTGATACGCAGCGTCAAGCCGTAAACGCGGCTTACGCAGGCCTCGTAAAGTTGCGCGAACGCGGCTTCATCGTGGCGAATCACGCGGCTCACCCATGCTTGCAATTGCGCTTCGCCGGCGGCGGCGGGTGCGGTGGCGCCGCGCGCGCCGGCCAGCGGAGCGTGGCCGTGCGTACGGTCTGCGTCGACCGGATTAACCATGGCGGTGTTCATTATGGCACACCGGGTAAATGACCGATCGTGGGCTTGCCGCCGGCTGTCGCGTTGGCCGCTGCATCGATCATGCGTTAACCCTGCCGCATTGAAGACGGCGCGCAAGTTCGATGCACGGCACGGCCTTGCCCAGGCAATTGCGGCACGGCAGAATCAGCGTGTCGTTGTGCTGTGGGCTCAAGCGGTTGATGCCTGTAAGCTGATGCGTCGTTGATCGAATGCAAACTAGCGGGCGTGCCGCAACCCCCCTTACGCAACGCGCGCCGGTTTGGATGCACGGGCGTTGCCGCGCGGTGTTGGACGATGATGTGGTTTTGTAAGTATTTGTTTTTATTGAATATTGTGGGGATCGCTGATGAAGCTTTATTACTCTGAAAACTCCGGCAACTCATGGAAAATTCGCATCCTGCTGGCGCTGCTCGAGGTGCCGTGCGAAAAAATCGACATCGATTTTTTCGGCAAGCGCGAGCACAAATCGCCGGCGTTTCTAAAAATGAATCCGCGCGGCCAAGTGCCGGTGATGGAAATCGAAGGCCAATATTTTTGGGACTCCACCGCGCAACTGGTATACATCGCGCGCAAGTGGGGCGGCGAACAATGGCTGCCCACCGATGCGCTCGGCATGACGGAGGTGATGCACTGGATGGCCTTCGCGCAAAATCAGGTGCAATTCGGTTTGCAGTGGGCGCGCGGCATGGTATTGAAGTTGAAGCCCACCGGCGACTTCGCCGACATGAAACGCCAGGGCGAGCTCGGTTTAAAAATCATGAACCAGCATTTGCAAGACAAAGATTGGCTCGCGGTCGGGCGCGCCACCATCGCCGATATCGCGTGTTATCCCTACGTGGCGAAATCGCCGGAGGGCGGGTTTGATTTGGCGGCTTATCCCAATGTGCTGGCGTGGGTTAAGCGCTGCGAATCCGTGCCTAAGTGGCCGCAGCGTAAATAGCGGGTGGTCACGCACGGGCATCGTGTAAGATCGAAAAGGATAAATATTTTTCCGAAAGGCTTGCGATGAAAGTTTGCGTGGTGGGTGCGGGTGGCGTGGGGGGCTTGCTCGCCGCGGTATTGCGGCGCGCGAACGTCGATGTGAGCTTGCTGGTCACGCCGCGGCACGTGACGCCGATTCGGCAGAACGGCCTGACGCTGATCGGGCCGCAGAATAAGTTCACCGTGCAACTTCAAGCCGAGACCGATGCGCAGGCCATCGGCGCGTGCGACGTGGTGGTCGTCACGCCGAAGATGTGGGCGATTGCATCCATTGCGCCCGCGTTAAAACCGCTGCTGCGGCAGAACACGGTGGTGATCCCCTTGCAAAACGGCATCGATGCGCCGGCGGCGCTCGCCAAAACGTTGGGTTGGGAGCACGTGGTCTACGGCTCCGCATCGATGAACGCCGCGATCGAAGCGCCCGGCGTAATTCGTCAGAAAAATCCGCAGTACGGCATTACCGTCGCGGAGCAAAACGGCCAGGCCTCCGAACGCTTGCGTGCGGTCAAAGAGACTTTCGGCGTCGCGGGCGTGCCCGTCGAGATCGCGGCCGACGGCCCGACCCTGCTGTGGGATAAATTCATGGGCCTGGTGGCGAACAGCTCGCTGTGCGCGCTGCTCCGCTCGCCAATGGGCGTGGTGCAACAAGACGACGACACGTGGGCGCTTTACACCGCTGTGTTCAACGAAGTGGTCGCGGTGGGGCGCGCTTCAGGCATTTCAATTCCCGAAGACAAAGCGCAAGCAAGGCTAGCGCGCGCACGCACCGGCCCGCCGATGGTGATGCCCTCGATGGCGGTCGACCTGGTCGCGGGCAACCGCCTGGAACTAACGTGGCTCGGCGGGCGCGTGCGCGAACTGGGCCGCGAGCACGGCATCCCCACGCCCGCCAGCGATTTTATCTGGGCGGCGTTAAAGCCGTTTTTGAATGGGAAAGCCGCTACTGCGTAAAGGGCAAGTGTCTGGCCTTGGTTGGGCATCCGCTGTTGTTAATGCTTGTCCAACGCCTGCCCGGCCCGTGCCGCTGAGTATGCACACGCCTGCGCCTGCGGCCAAGCGTCGGACAACCCTTTACACAATTGGCCATTCTCGTAGTAGCGCCGCCAAAGCCCGACCGGTTGGCCGGAGTCGAAGGCGCCGGCTTGCAGGGGCTTGCCGTTCTCCCGCCACCATTGCCAGTAGCCATCCAGCTCACCACAGGCGTACTTGCCGACCGCATTTTTTTCGCCGTTCTTGTAGTGCCAAATCCATTTTCCATGACGTTTGCCATCAGTGACACGCCCTCCATACGCGGAGTCCAGTGCGCGTCCCGCGCGACCAACCTGCTGGTAGTAGGCGACGACCGATCCCGGCATTTGATAGTGGATGACAAACGCCAGATCCGGCTTGTCGTAGCCCATGCCTAGAGCTGTTGTGGCAACCAGCGCTTTGACTTGGTTGTTGAGCAGCGCCTGTTCAGGCTGTTCTCGGCGATCGCTGGTTTCACCGGTGTAGGCTTCCACGTTGAAGCCTTGGGTCTTCAGCCATTGCGCCACTTGATTGGCATCAGGAACCGTCAGCGTGTAGATGATGCCGTGGCCCTGCAGCTTGGCCGGTTGCTCTGCCAGCCAGACAAGGCGCTCGGCCTGGCTGGGTAAGCGGATGGTTTGCAGGGAGAGCGAGGTCCGATTCAAGTCGCCACGCGAGACGTCGAGCTTGGGGCCGATCAGGGCAGCAAGGTCGTCCATCACGCGGTTATTCGCTGTCGCCGTGGTGGCGAGCAAGCGCAGGTTTGGCGGCAGCGTTTTGACAATCCGCTCCAGCAGGCGATAGTGAGGGCGGAAGTCATGGCCCCAGTCGGAAATGCAATGTGCCTCGTCGATGACCAGCATCAAAATTTGCGCAGCGATGCCGGCCAGAACCTGCGTCCGAATCAATAACGCCGGGCCGGCTCCAGCTTCCCGCAGCAACTTGGTCGCGATGAAGTAGACAAAACTCTTGCTTGTGGACTTATGTGCGGGATGATCGGCCCTCGGCCAGTACCGCTCCACCGGCGGTGCTGTTTCGCTATTCAGCGGACCGGCGGGGTGAACGGCCGCGCGAGAATCTGAAGGGCTTCAGCGGTATTTTGCAGGCCGATGCCTATGCCGGGTTCGGGCATCTTTACGAAAGGGGCCACATTCGGGAGGCAGCCTGCTGGTCTCATTATCTCGAGCGAAGTTTTATCTTGAGTGAAGTCGGCTACCGCCGACGTGCACGCGGCGGAACTGACGTTCGAACTCCAGATAAGTTTCGATTGCTCACAAGGACTGCAAGAATGCGAGCAGGTCGGAATGCGAGCAGGTCGGCCTTGGGCTTCCATGGCTTCGCGTTCGCCGGTTCGATGCCGGCCTTCTTCCAGAAAGCCTGCATGGCATCACGCTTCAATTGCAGATTGGTCGTAATGTAGCGGTCTGTTGTGGCAACACTGGCGTGGCCGAGATAGTCGCGGATCACGGTCACGTCGGTTCCGGACTGCAGCAGCGCAACGGCACAACTGTGGCGCATGACATGCGGCGTGATGTGTTTGCGCAGCAGCGCGGGATTGTCGTGCGCCGCCGTAGTCGCGTGCTTGGTGAGAACGTAGGCGATCCCGTCGCGCGTCAGAGGCTGGCCATGCCGATTGACGAATACGCACTGCCCGCTGGCACCGAGCGACATGCCGCGAAGTCGGTGGAGAGCGTTGGCAGTCTCGGGCCACAGCGGCAACAGCCGCTCCTTCTTGCCTTTGCCGCGTAGCCGAACCTGCCTCGGTGCAGCCAATTGCAGGTCGTCCCACCGAAGCCCGGCGACCTCGCTGACCCGGGCGCCGCAGTTGTAGAGAAACAGCAGTAGCGTGTAGTCGCGCCATCCGTCGCAGGTACGCTTATCCGGCATGTTGATGATCAGGCGGGCGTCCTCGGCTTCGAGGTAGGTAGCCGGTCGTTGCCGCGCCTTCTTCGCAGGAATGGCCAGTACTCGGATGTACTGCTGGGAATGTACCAAGTCGTTACGCAACAGGTGCCTGAAGAAGCCGCGGATCGCCGCCCGTCGGCAATTGCGCGTTGCCGCCGTATTCGATCGTTCGGCCTCGATGTGATCCAGGAAGTGCATCACCGTATCAGCCTCGACGTCGCCAAGCTGCAAGGAAGCGACCCCTCGGCCACGCTGCTCGGCGACGAACTTGAACAACAACGTCAGCGCGTCTCGATAGGCGCGGATGGTGTGGACGCTGGCACCTCGTTGCCGCGGCAGGTACTCGGTGAAGTACGACTGCACATGAGCGAACAGACCGCGCGGCAAGCGGCTCATGGCAAGCGGCGCTTGCCGTGCGCATGCTGCTCGAAGCGCTGGGTTGCCAGTTCCAGCAGTTGGGGCGTGGCCTTGAGGTAGACCTCCGTGCCAAGCACGTTCTGGTGCCCAAGGTAGGCTGACAACCACGGTAGCTTCGCGTGCACGTCCACGCCTTCGACGGCCCAGGCGGTCAGCCGATGCACGGCGAAGGCGTGCCGGAACTCGTAGGGCCTGGCACCCAAGCGGCCGCGTGGCGGCTTTAGACCAAGTTCCCGCAACAGACATCGCAGCGCTTCCGAGGCCGCACGCAGGGTGAGCGCTGAGCCATTGCGACGGATGAAGAGTGTCATTGGATCGCCGCCACCGCTTGCTGCCAAGACCTCGTCGCGGTGACGCAGGTATTTGCGCAGTTCGGTGACCAGATCGTCACGGATTGCCAGGATGCGCGAGCGTCCCTTGCTGGGTTGAACCGTCAAGACGGCTCGGCGCAAATCGACATCGCACAGGCGCAGCCTCGCGGCCTCGCCCAACCGCATCCCGGTGCAGTAAAGCACAAGCGTGAGCGCGCGCAGCATTGCACCCCACATGCTGCGGCCCTCGTGCCGCGTGGCGGCGTTTATCAAGATGAGCACCTCTTCTCGGCTGAAGATGTAGGGCACGAACACCGACTCCTTGACCGGTGCCAGCGCGTGATCGGGGACGAAACCGTGTACGTCGGTGCGGCGACGGAATAGGCACAACTGGCGCACGACGCCGAACTCGTTGCCCACCGTGATGGCCTTGCGGCCTTCGAGCCGCGCCGCCCACCGCGTCACGGCTTCTTCCAACGGCGCTGCGCGCTCGCCGTACTGGTCACGGACGAAACGCACGAAGCTGTTGAGCACGAACTCGGCGCGCCAGTAGCCCATGCCCATGGCACGTTTGAAGGCCAAGAACTGCGTTGCATCGCAGGCCAGGGTTGCGGCCGTAACCTTCGTGCTCATCGCGGCACCGGCAGCGAGACCTCGCGCAGCGACTGCGTGGCGATGCGCACGTAGGCAGACACCGACTCCGAGTCACGATGGCCGAGCAGATCCGACAGCACTCGCGCCTTGGTGCCCACATCGAGTTGCCGCGCGGCGTTCGAGTGCCGCAAGACGTGGCTGCCGAGGTAAGGTGCTTGGATACCGGCGACCTTGGCATGCTTGATGAGAGCATGCCGTATCGCCGAGGAAGCCGTCAGTGCACCAAACGGCACCCTCATTTGGACGAACACATGCTGCGTGGACGTGTGCGGCGGACGCCCATGGCGCAGGTAGCGCGCCAACACCCTGCCCACCGGGGGAAGCAGCGGTAGGATGAAGTTGACACCGGTCTTCGGGCGCGACATGTGCAGCGTGCCGCTGGTCCAGTCGATGTCCTGCAGTCGCAAGCCGATCACTTCTCCGGCGCCCAAACCGTAGGTGCTCATCATTAGCAGCAGTGCGTGGTCACGCAACCCGCAGGCAGTGCTCGTGTCTACGGCGCGCAGCAGTCGCTGAACGTCCTCCCAAGGTAGGGCGCGCCGCGGTCGTTCGAACTTGGGTTGCACTGGTGAGATCACCGAGTCGGCCAAGTCAGCGTGAATGCGACCGCTGGCTAACAAGAACTGGGTGAAGGATCTGACCGTGCTGGCGATATCAGCCGTTGTCGAGCGAGCATGGCGACGGGCACAGTCGATGAGAAACGCGTCGACGTCGGGAAGGCTTATTTGGCGCCAGGACTTACCGGAGTGGCCAAGGTGCTTGAGCAGCTTGCCGACGTGGTCGAGCTTCTTGCGGATCGTAACCTCGGGGTTGCCCCGTTGTTGCGCGAGATGGGCAGCGTAGTCGCGTAAGACCGCCATGGCGGGCAGCGGACGTCGTTCGACGAACCTCCACGGTGGTACCGGAATGCCGATGACTTCGTAGACGCGGCGCAGCGAGCGTATCGACGAACTTGCGAGACCGCAATGAGCGGGGTTGATCTTGCGTGAACGCACGTACCAAGCCTGGAAGCGCTTGGCCCCGTCGAACGTCAACTCGGCGGCTTCGCCAAGACCATGCACGCAGCAGTAGCGTCGGAATCGGTCGATCCATTGCAGGTATTGTTGCCCACTGTTCGCGCTCACGCAGCGATCGCCGCGCCACACGCGCAGGATGACCTTGGTGGTTGGCGGGGCCGTGGACTGCGGCGGCGTGCAGGAGCGAGTGACCATTTGACCTGAATACGCAGGCCACAGCAGATCGGATGCTATGCCCTATCAAATGCGCCGGAATTATCTGCACTGCACACCGGAGCTCCAGCGTCGGGCGGGCAGCGATCGAGAACATCGGTCTCAAGATAAAACTGCGCTCGAGATAATGAGCCTTATGTGGTGCACCACATAAGGCTCATGCGCGACGGGGCTTTTACGACATTTCATCAGGCCAATCAGTCGCCGATGGCGGCACAAGCCCTGGATCGCATTGGCGCCCTGTATGCGATCGAGAAGGAAATTCGCGGCCTAGCAGCGCACGAGCGGGCTACGACACGGCAGGTGCGCGCCGGGCCGTTGCTGGAGTCGTTGCGTGAATGGTTGCGCCACACCCTGACGCGGGTATCGAAAAAGTCCGCGCTGGCCAAGGCCATCGGCTATGTGCTCACGCGCTGGACGGCGCTCACACGCTACACCAGCGACGGACGCATCGAGATCGACAACTATGCCGCAGAACGGGCGCTGCGAGCGGTGGCCCTCGGCAGAAAAAATTACTTGTTCTGCGGTTCCGATGCCGGTGGCGAGCGCGCCGCTGCCATCTACAGCTTGATTGGCACGGCCAAGCTCAACGACCTGGATCCGCAAGCTTATTTGCGCTATGTGATCGAGCGCATCGCCGAGCATCCGGTCAATCGGGTCGACGAGTTGCTGCCTTGGCATGTCGCCGATATCATGCGCGACAGCAATAACATCCGCCTCGCTGCTTGATTGGCGATGCTGGCGTCAAGTGGGCCATTACCGCACGCTTGTATCGCGCCGCGCGTTTCTTCAAAGGGAGAAACGCGGTATAGCCGATGGCGAGCGGCAAGAACGCCGCCGCTCATCGGCTATTCTTGTTTTGGCTCATCCCCTAATGCGCCGCTAAAACGCGTCTTCCCAGCGTATGGATAACCGCAGGGCGGCGTTGATCAGCCCCACCATGCTGTAGGTTTGCGCGAAGTTGCCCCACTGCTCGCGCGTGGCGGGGTCGATGTGTTCGGCCAGCATGCCGTGACTATTGCGCGACGCCAGCAGCTTTTCGAATAAAACGCGCGCTTCGTCGCGCCGGCCCAGATCGGCGAGCGCGTTGATATACCAAAACGTGCACACGATAAAGGCGTTTTCGGGTTCGCCGAAATCGTCTTTTTCGACGTAGCGAAAAATAAAGTCGCCGCGCCGCAAGTCTTTTTCCACCGCGGCGACGGTGGCGGCAAAGCGCGGGTCGTCGGCGTCGACAAACCCCACCTCAGCCAGCAACAGCAAGCTCGCATCCATCGCATCGCCCTCGAAGGTGGAGACAAAGGCGTTGCGTTTATCGCTCCACGCGCGGGCGCTGATGGTGGCGTGTATGGCTTGGGCCTGGCCGTGCCAATAATGCGCGCGCTCGGCCAAACCGAGCCGGGTCGCGATGCGCGCGAGCCGGTCGCATGCCGCCCAGCACATCACCGATGAAAAGGTGTGCACGCGCGCGCTGCCGCGCAGTTCCCACAGCCCGGCGTCGGGTTGATCGTGACAGCGCCTGGCTTGTTCGCCAAGCGGCTCATTGGCATGGCGCGCCCGCTGTATGCCACCGATCCGCTGGCCGTCGATCTGGACGCCACGGTGTATGCCTTCGATGCCACCACGATCGACTTGTGCCTGTCGGTTTACCCGTGAGCGCCGTTTCGTTCCACCAAGGCTGCCATCAAGCCGCATACACGGGTAGTGGCCAAGGACGATGCCGGCAAGCGGTTGGTGTTTCTGATCAACAATCTTGCCTTGAAGCCAGAGCTGATTGCCGCGCTCTACCGGCAGCGCTCCCAGGTGGAACTGTTCTTCAAGTGCGTCAAGCAGCATTTGCGTATCAAGGCGTTCCTGGGTACGACCGAGAACGCCGTGAAGACGCAAATCTGGATTGCGGTGTGCAACTACGTGCTGATCGCTATCGTCAAGAAGCGCTTGCATCTGCCGCAGACCTTGTATGAAATTCTACAAATCTCGAGCTTGAACGTATTTGAGAAAGCACCTTTGCATCAACTGCTTATGCCAACGACAGAAAAGGCGATTTGGCAAAATCAGCTCGCTCTCCTATGAAAAATGTTGGGACACTATTGATCTCAAATCAATTGTCATTATGGTGCGCGGCTCTTCCAAGCGCGAAGCGATCGCGACTTTGTGCGAACCGAAGTACGGCAAGGATGCCGCACGCGTGGAAGCGGTTTACGCTTCGTTCAAATCGCACCTGCAG
>VGIF01000063.1 GCA_016868015.1 Betaproteobacteria bacterium | reverse complement strand
ACCGCTTTTTCTTCTTCGTATAAATCGAGCGAGCGCACGGGCTTGGCCTCGTTTAACACGGCCGCACATTTTTCCAGCGCCGCCACCAAACGCTGCGCTTCCTTGTCACCGCCCGCCTTGGCCACCTTGGCGTATTTCGCCAGTTGTTTTTCCACCGTCGCCAGATCAGCCAGCGCCAGTTCGGTATTGATAGTTTCGATGTCGGACAATGGGTTGATGCGACCCGACACGTGCACCACGTTTTCATCCTCGAAGCAGCGCACCACGTGCGCGATCGCGTCAGTCTCGCGAATGTTGGCGAGAAACTGATTGCCCAGCCCCTCGCCCTTCGAAGCGCCCGCCACCAGCCCCGCGATATCGACAAACTCCACCACTGCGGGAATCTGTTTTTCCGGTTTCACCAGCACCGCCAACTGCGCGATGCGCGTATCGGGCACTTCGACGATGCCGACATTGGGCTCAATGGTGCAAAACGGATAATTTTCCGCCGCGATGCCCGCCTTGGTGAGCGCGTTGAATAGGGTCGATTTGCCGACGTTGGGCAAGCCGACGATGCCGCATTTGAGTGACATGGTGTGCTTGGATAAGTGAACAGTAAACGGTGAACAGTGAACAGTGGGCCCGCGTGGAATTCACTGTTCACTGTTTACAGTTCACTGTTTACGCTTTGCTATTCGCAGAAGCCTTGGTATGCAATCGGAGCATCGCCTCCTCCATGTCAGAAGCCGTAATTCGCGGCCACAACGCCAACGCGCGATCCATCGCGTCCTCGATGGCTTTTTGTTCTTCGGCGCGCGGCGCGTGCAGTACGTAGTCGATCACTTGTTGCTCGGTCAGCTCGTTATCGCGCGGATGGCCGATGCCGATGCGCAGGCGCCAGAAATCCTTGGTACCCAAACTCGCGGCGACGCTTTTTAAGCCATTACCCGACAAGCCGCCGCCGAACTTGAGCCGCACCGTGCCGGGCGGCAAGTCGAGTTCGTCGTGCGCGATCAAAATGTCTTTGGGTTCGATCTTGTAGTAGTTCGCCAGCGCCGCTACCGCTTGGCCCGACAAGTTCATAAACGTTTCGGGTTTCAGCAACCACACATCACCGCCGGGCAACGACAACTTCGCCACCGAGCCCTGAAAACGCGACTCGCGGCGAAAGCTGGCGTTTTCGCGGCGCGCGACCAAGTCCACCCACCAGAAGCCGGCGTTGTGGCGCGTCTTGTCGTATTTGGCACCGGGGTTGCCCAGGCCCGCGATGAGTTTCATTGCCGTCACTGCCGATAAAAAAAGCCCGCCCTATCCCAAGGATACGGCGAGCTTTGCTGAAAAAAACCGGCCGACCTGCCGCCTTATTTCTTGGCGGCCGCGGGCGCGGCTTCTTTCTTGTCGCCGCCCGCGGCAGCGTCCTTCTTGTCGCCGCCCGCGGCGGCCGCTTCCGGCTTCTGACCGGTGATCTCGGTGACGGCCGGCCCGGCTTCGCCACTCTCGGCCGCGGCTTCTTTCACTACTTGCACCGTGACCACCGTGGGGTTTTCGTTTTTCAAGCGCGCGATCGGCTCCACACCCTTGGGCAACTGCAGATCGTTGACGTGCAGCGAGTGATTCACCTGCAAATCCTTGACGTCGACTTCAATGTAAGCGGGCAGATCGTCCGGCAAACACTGAATGTCGATGTCGCTCATCACGTGCTGCACCGCGCCGCCGCCGACTTTGACGCCGACGCTGATATCGGCATTCACAAAGTGCAGCGGTATGCGCATATGGATTTTTTGGTTCTTGTCCACGCGCTGCATGTCGACGTGCAGCACCAGGGGTTTGAACGGATGCATTTGGAAATCACGCAGCAGCGCCGGCGAGGTAACGCCGTCCACCGTGAGATCCAGAATGGACGCGTGAAACGCTTCGAGCTTCAGATGCCGCAACATTGCGGCATGATCGAACTCGACGGTTTGCGCCGCTTGGTTGGCCCCGTAAACAATGCCGGGAACTCGTCCGCTGGTACGCAGGCGGCGGCTCGCACCCGTGCCCTGCTTCGTACGCGGAAAGGCTGTTACTGCGATTTTCATGACACTCTCCAATTATTCGGAACGTCCGCGACCAGAGCGCTCCGAGGTTGATAAAACGGTTTTACGTGAGGCGTGAGGTGTGAGGCGCAAAAGCATGAAGCCACTCCCTGCCGAACTTTCAATAATCCATTATTCAACAAACAACGAACTCACCGAATCATCCGTGGCAATCCGCCGCACCGTCTCGGCGAACAAACCCGCCACCGACAGCACGCGAATACGGCTGCATGCCTTGGCATCCTCGCGCAGCGGAATGGTATCGGTCACCACCAGCTCATCCAGCGCGGAATTGCTGACGCGCTCGATCGCCTTGCCTGACAGCACCGGGTGCGTGCAATACGCCAGCACGCGCTTGGCACCGCGCTGTTTTAACGCGCCCGCCGCCTCGCACAGCGTGTTGGCGGTATCAACCATGTCGTCGATGATGACGCAGGTGCGGCCCTCGATTTCGCCGATGATGTTCATCACCGTCGCCACGTTCGGGCGCGGGCGGCGTTTGTCGATGATCGCGAGATCAGCTTCGAGGCGCTTGGCCAACGCCCGCGCGCGCACCACGCCGCCGACGTCGGGCGACACCACCACCAGGCCGTTGTAGCTTTGCTTCCACACGTCGCCCAACAAAATCGGCCCGGAATAAATATTGTCCACCGGAATATCGAAAAAGCCTTGAATCTGCTCCGAGTGCAAATCCATAGTGAGCACGCGATCGACACCCACGCTGGTGAGCATGTTCGCCACCACTTTCGCGGTGATCGGCACGCGCGCCGAGCTCGGCCGGCGGTCTTGCCGCGCGTAACCCATGTAGGGAATCGCCGCGGTAATGCGCCCGGCGGAAGACCGCTTGATCGCATCCACCATCACCAACAACTCCATCAGGTGATCGTTGGTCGGCGCGCATATCGACTGCACCACGAACACATCGCGGCCGCGCACGTTCTCTAGGATCTCCACCATCACTTCGCCGTCGGAAAAGCGCCCGACCTTGGCGCGGCCCACCGTGACATGCAGATGGTCGGCCACATCGGCGGCCAGTTTGGGAATCGCGTTCCCCGCAAACAGCATCAAACGTTCCAGCATGGCGGCCTACCCTTGGTGAGTGCGTGCGTGCGTCGGTGGAAGTTAGTAGTTGCTGTCGCGCGAAAAGCTGGCTGGGGAGGTAGGGATCGAACCTACGAATGCCGGAATCAAAATCCGGTGCCTTACCACTTGGCGACTCCCCAAAAAAAGTAATTAAATCAAATGCTTACAAAAAACTCTGCGATGGCGCCTGGCTACCGCGCTTGGCTACCGCTTAAGTCGCGCAGCGGATGGTGCGGTAAACCTTGAGCCAAAAACCCGCGCATATCCGCCGGCAATGCCGCCAACACCTGCTGTGCCGCCGCCTCACTGCCGAACGACGCAAACACACAGGCACCGGAGCCCGTCATCTGCACCCGGCCCTGTTGAACGTGTTCACCAAGCCAAGCCAAATGCCGCGCAACTTCAGGACATAGCCACACCACCAAGGCCTGTAAATCATTGATTTGCATGGCCTCTGAAAAGCCTTGCATTTTAACCTTTTCAGAGTCCCTTTTCAAATCGAGGTGGCTGAAGACAGCCGCCGTCGGCACCATCACCGGCGGACATAACACCACGTACCAGGCCGGCGGCAAAGTTAGTGCTTGCAACCGTTCGCCTATGCCTTCGGCAAAGGCATTGTCGCCGAACACAAATACCGGCACATCGGCACCCAATTGTTGCGCCAAATCAAGTAGTTGTGCTTTTGTCACCTGGGTACGCCAAAGGTGGTTTAGCACCAGCAATGTCGTTGCTGCATCGGAACTGCCGCCGCCCAAACCACCACCCATGGGCAAGCGCTTTTCGAGTTCGATTTCGGCACCCAGCAGCGTGCCGCTGTGCCGCTGCAACAGCCGCGCCGCGCGCACGCACAAATCGCTGTCGGCCGGCACGCCGGGGATGTCGTTGACGCGCGCGATCACGCCGTCGTCGCGCACGCGAAAACGCAGCGTGTCACCGTAATCGATAAAACGAAACACCGTTTGCAATAGATGGTAGCCATCGGCGCGGCGGCCCACCACGCGCAGCATGAGGTTGAGTTTGGCGGGGGCGGGGTAGTTGCCGGACCAGGCTGCTGAAAACGCGCTCATCACAAACGCCCGCTGGGCGGCGCCTCGGCGCCCGCCGCCTCGCGCCGCCAACTATCAATTACCAGCCGCAACATCTGCGCGCCATTGGCCAACTCCATGCGCCGCGGCAGCCCGTCGTTTTCAGTCACCGGGTAGTAGTCGTAACTCACGCGCCAGCCGTCTTGCGTCATGCGCGTGATGCGCCCGGCCGCGTCGCGTTCGGCGATCTCGGCGTCGATGCCCGGCACCGGCGCGCCGCGCAGCCAGTGCTGCATTTGCCGCGCGGGCAGTATCCAACCCAGCGCGCGCCGGGTGAGCGCTTCGATACTGCCGGCCTGATACTGCGTTTGATCGGCGGTGGTAATGGTGGCGCCGGTGGCCGTCTCGGCGATGTGCGCGAGCGCTTGGCCGGTGGGTGTCATCAGCCAGATGTCGTCGCCGTCCGCCGCGTGCAGCCAGCGTACGTTGGCGGTGATGGCGCGGCCGTCGAAATTCACCAGCACGCGGCCCAGCACGTCAAAGGGCGCGGCGCGCGGTGCGGCAGGCGTTGCCGTCGGTAAACTGGCGCAACCGTTTAAAAACAACAGCGCCGCCAGCAGCAGCGCGGCTTGTGCCAGCTTCATTTACCGGCCGGCAGCAAATGCGGCGCCAAGCGCTTTAAGGTGCTGATCAAAACATCGTTCACCGGCGTTTCCTTGAGCACTTGATTCCACACCTTGGCGGCTTCGTCACGCTGTCCGTCGACCCACAACGCCTCGCCCAGATGCGCGCCGACTTCACCCTCGGGCCGCAGGTCAAAGGCGCGCCGCAACTGCACGATCGCCTCGCGCACGCGCCCCATGCGGAACAACACCCAGCCCAGGCTATCGATGATGTAGCCATCATCGGGCGCAAGCTCGATGGCCTTTTCGATCAGCTTGCGCGCTTCGGGCAGCCGCAGGTTGCGGTCGGCCAGGGTGTAGCCGAGCGCGTTGTAGGCGTGCGCGTGATCGGGCTGTATCTCGATCACGCGACGTAAGTTGCGTTCGAGCACATCCAGGCGGTCGAGTTTTTCCGCGATCATCGCCTGGTCGTAGAGCAAATCCACCGCGTCGGGCGCGCCTTCCAGGGTTTTGCCCAGCAGATCGTAGGCCTCCGAATAGGCCTTGGTCTCGCGCAGCAGGTTCGCTTGCGCCTGTGCCAGTTGGTTGCGCTGCGCGGCATTACGCGGCTCGACCGAACGCAGATGCTCGCGTGCCGCATCGTGCTTGCCTTGCTTGGCAAGCACGCCGGCGTAACGCGTCTGCGCGCTGATGTAACGCTCGCCGCTGGTGACGCCAGCGTACCACTTTAACGCCTCATCGAAATTTTTGCGCTCCTCGTGAACCTGGCCCAGCATCAACCAGATCGCATCGGGCGCCTTGTGGCCGGCGGCGAGCGCCACTTTCAAATATTTTTCCGCGGCGTCCAAGTCATTGCTCTGCAGCGCCATCAGGCCCACCGCCATGGCGATGTCGGGGTTCTTCGGCGACGCCTGAATCAGTAACTCAAACTGCTCGCGCGCCTGCGCCGGGCGTTTTTCGCCCGCCAACAGCCGCGCGTAGTTCAAGCGCGCCTCATGCGCCTTGGGGTGGCGGTTCACATAGTCTTCCAGAAACTTCAGCGCTTCGGCGTTGGAACGCCGCTGCAGCGCTTGCACGTGAAACAATGCCGCCAGCTCGAAATCGGCGCGCAGATCAAGCGCCGCCCTCGATTCGGCCAATGCCGCGTTGACGTCGTTGGCATTAAACGCCGCCTGCGCCAGCGCCAGGCGCACCTCGGCGACTTTGGCGTAGGGCCGCGCCAATGTGCGCATCAATTCGAGCACGGCCTTTTTGTCCTTGTGCTGCGCCAGGCGCTGGCCCAATTGCATGAAATTGCGCCCGACATTGGGCACGTCCGCGGCCAGCCACTGCTCCAGCGGCACGCGCGCCTCGGCGAGCCGCTCCTGATTGGCGAGCAGCGCCGCCACCACTTGGCGCGCTTGCGCCGACTGTGGATCGGCCTTGAGCCACAGGCTGGCGGCTTCCAGCGCCTCTTTTTGCAAGCGCGCGTTCCAGGCGATTTCGGTGGCGCGCTGCGCGACGCGCGCGTCTTGCGTTTCGCGCGCGAGTTCGAGCATGGCCTGCGCGGCGACTTGCGGCATGCCGCGTTGCAGCGCGATCTCCGCCACCATGAATTTGTAGAACATCGACGGCGACAAGCCGGCATCGGGCAGCGCCGGCAACGCGGGTGTGGCGTGCGGCGCGGGCTCGCCCGGCGGCGCCGGATGCGGCGCAACACACGCCGATAACATCACTAACGACAACAACGCGGCGATCAGCGCGCGGCAAGCAGAAGGCATGGCAAAAAGTTCCGTGGGAACAACAGCGATAACCGATGGGTCGAAGACTACGGCATAAGCGCCAAATGACTTCAATTAGTTTCGCAGTTTAGGTATATTTCGCACACTCTACAAGCAGCGCTCACGCAACGCCCGGCGCCGCCGCGCACGACGATAGTCGACGATAGTTATTGATGCCACCTTCCGTATCTTCCAGCGCCGCGGCGGCGGCGACCCTGCGCGCCGGCGGCCTTACCCGGCGCTACGGCGGCGTAGCCGCGGTCGATAACATCGACCTTGAATTGAACCGCGGCGAGGTGCTGGGCTTTCTCGGCCCCAACGGCGCGGGCAAAAGCACCACCATGCAATTGTTGACCGGCAACCTCGCGCCGAGCGCGGGCGCGATCAGCATTTGCGGTATCGACTTGTTGGAGTCCCCGGTTGCAGCCAAGGCGCACATCGGGTATTTGCCCGAAGTGCCGCCGCTGTATCGCGATCTGAACGTCGGCGAATTTCTTGATCTTGCCGCGCGGCTGCATCGCGTACCCAAGGGCAAACGCGCGGGGGCGGTCACGCGCGCGATCGAACGCTGCGGCCTTGCGCAAGTGAGCCGCAAGTTGATCGGCACGCTCTCCAAGGGTTATCAGCAGCGCGTGGGCATCGCGCAGGCCATCGTGCATGAACCCGATGTGGTGATCCTCGACGAACCGACGGTGGGCCTTGACCCCAATCAAATCCGCGACATCCGCGCGCTGATCCGCGAGCTGGGCAATGCGCACAGCGTGATTTTGTCCACCCACATCCTGCCGGAAGTGGAGGCGATTTGCGACCGCGTGCAAATCATGCATCGCGGCAAAATGGTCTACGCCAACACCATCGCCGCGTTAAAACAACGGCACTGCGGCGGCAGCCTGGAGGACGTATTTGCCGACCTCACCCGCGGTGAAAACGCATGATTTTCACCATCGCCAGCAAGGATCTGAAATCGATGTTCGCGTCGCCGCTGGCGTGGGTGGTGCTAACCCTCGTACAACTGGCCGCGGGTTTTTTGTTTTTCAAACGCCTCGACGATTTTTTGCAGGTGCAGCCGCAATTGGTGCAAATGGCGAGCCCGCAAGGCTTTACCGAACTGGTGGCGGTGCCGATGTTTTACGCCATGGCGGGGCTGATCATGCTGATCGCCATCCCGCTGCTCGCCATGCGTCTGTTCGCCGAAGAGCGCCGCAACCAAACCATGGTGCTGCTCACCTCGGCGCCGGTTTCGATGACCGACATCGTGCTGGGCAAGTTTGTCGCGCTGATGGGCATGCTGCTCATCATCTTCGCGCTGATCGCGCTGATGCCGCTTTCGCTCGCGGCCACCACGCGGCTCGATTACCGGTTTCTGGCGGTGGTGATCCTCGGCCTTACGCTGCTGGCGGCGGCGTTGGGTGCGGTCAGTCTGTATGTTTCCACGCTGACCGGTCAGCCGATCATCGCCGCCATCGGCGCTTTCGGCGCAATGGTGCTGCTGGCGGTGCTCGGCGATCAACTCGCCGGCAATCTGGAAATGCGCGGCTTAAGCGTGCTCGCCGCATTGGCGCAGGTGTTCTCGCCGGTGAGAAACTTCGCAACCTTAAGCCGCGGCGTGATCGACAGCTACGCGGTGGCGTGCCTGCTGCTGCTCGCCCTGGTGTTTCTCGCGCTCACCGTGCGCCAGCTCGAAGCACGGCGGCTGCGCGGGCGAGGTTGACGCCATGAACATCACCCGTTCGGTGCGCGCCCAGCTTCTCGCCCAAGGCGGGCTTTACATCGTGATGCTGTTGCTGCTCGCCATGCTGCTGGCGTGGGTGGCGCGCGAATACCGCGCGGAATGGGACGTTACCGCCAACGCGCGCAACACGCTCTCGCAAGGCACGCAAGAGGCATTAAAGCGCATGGACGGGCCGGTAAATGTCACCGCCTACGCGGTGGCGAAGGACACCGACGGCACCGACGTGCACCAACTGCTGCGCGAACGGCTGCGACAATGGCAGCGCTACAAAGCCGATCTCACGGTGACGATGGTCGATCCGCGCGACGACCCCAAGCGCGCCAACGCCGCGGGGCTTAAATCGCCCAACGAATTGGTGATCGAGCACAAGGGCCGCACGGAACATTTGCCGCTGGAGACCTTGAGCGAACAGAATTTGTTAAACGCGCTGGTGCGCCTGTCGCGCGCCCAGGATAGCGTCGTTTACTGGCTCGACGGCCACGGCGAACGCAAGCTCGACGGCGGCGCCAATCACGATCTGGGCGAATTCGGCCGTGAGCTGCGCGCCAAAGGCTATCGGCCGCTCGCGCTGAATCTGGCGATTGCACAAGCGGTGCCGCGCAACGCCGCGTTGTTGATCATCGCCAGCCCGCAAACCGATTTACAGGACGCCGAAGTCGCCAAAATCAAGGCCTATGTCGAAGGCGGCGGCAATTTGCTGTGGTTGATCGACCCCGAACCGTTGCGCGGCCTCGAGCCCATCGCCGAGTTGCTGGGTTTGGTGTTGAGCGCCGGCACCGTGGTCGACCCGGCATTAAAACCGCGCGGCGGCGGGCCGCCCACGCTGGCGGTGGGCGCGAACTACGCGCCGCATCCGGTTACCAGCGGGTTTCGCCTGAACACGCTGTTCCCCGGCAGCCGCCAGATCGCCATGGTGGAGCGCGAAGGCTGGCGCGCAACCCCGTTGATAGAAGTCGCGCAAAACGGCTGGTTGGAGACCGGCAAGCTTGATGCCAAACCCGGCTTCGATGAAGCGCGCGATGTGCGCGGGCCCATCAACATCGCCAGCGCCTTCGAGCGTACGCTGAACGATCGGCCGCAGCGCGTGGTGGTGGTGGGCAACGGCAACTTTCTGGCCAACGCGTTTTTGGGCAACGGCGGCAATTTACAACTGGGCACGGCGATCACCAGTTGGTTAAGCGGCGACGACAACTTGATCACGCTGCCGCCGCGCCCCGCCGCCGATGCGCGCATCGACATCGATCAAACCCTGCTGTATTTGATCGTGTTCGTGTTTTTGATCACGCTACCGCTCCTGTTCGCGGCCACCGGCATCGTGGTGTGGTGGCGGCGGCGTAGAGCGGTTTAGATCGGCATTCATGCGCAAGCGCTGGTTAACCCTCGGCGTGCTCATGGCTGGCGTCGCCGCGCTGGCTTTGTTCGTGTGGTTAAAGCCCGCCACGCCGCGCGGCCCGGCACTCGCGGTGTCAACGATCAAAATCGCCGACGCGCGCTCACTGCGCATCGAACGCAAGGGACTACCCTTCGCCATGCTGGAAAAACGCGGCAATGATTGGTTTATGCTGGAACCGTTTGCCGCACCGGCGGATGCGTTTCACGTGGCGCGGCTGCTCGCCGTGCTGGACGCCAAAAGCGCCGCGCAGTATGCCGCCAGCGATGCCGCCAAATTCGAGCTCACCGCGCCGCAAGCAACGATCACCATCAACGAGCAGCGCTTCGCCTTTGGCGCCATCAACAACGTCACCCGCGAACAATACGTGCTCACGCAACAGCAGATTTACCCGCTCGAGCTCAGATTCGCCGCGGCGATCCCCAACGACGCCACCGGCTTGATCCGCCGCAGCGTGTTGGCGCCGGGCGATCAGCCGCTGCGTTTCGAGTTCGGCGCCTTCATCGTCACGCACGACGGAAAAAAATGGATCACCACGCCCGGCGGCGGCGAAAAACCAGTCGCCATGCCTGCCGGCGGCGAACAACGAATCCCCATGCCTGCCGGCGGCGACAGCTCGCAAGACGATTACAACCGCTGGGTGGCGCAGTGGCGCGAAGGCAGCGCGCTGCGCGTCATACCGGTGGATCAACGCACGCCTGAAACACTCATCCACATCACCTTGAAAGACGGCCGCAACATCGAACTCGGCGTGGTGCAAACCGCGCCCGAACTCATTGTGCGCCGCGCGGATCTTTCGCTGCAGTATGTGTTTGTCGGCGACATCGGCGCGCAAATGATGGCGCCGCCGATGGTGCGCGAAGCGCCTAAGCCGCTCTCGAAGTGATTTCGTAAGTATTTGATTTAATTGAATATTTTTTAAATGCCTGAATTACCCGAAGTCGAGACCACGCGTCGCGGTTTGCTCGCCGCGATGCAAGACGTGGCGATCGAACGCGCCATCGTGCGCGAGCGGCGCATGCGCCAGCCGATTTCGCGCGCGTTGCCGCAATGCGTGGCGGGCTTGACCATCCGTGCGTTAAATCGCCGCGCCAAATACCTGCTGATCGATTGCGGCGCGGGCACGCTGATTATTCATCTCGGTATGTCGGGCCGGCTGTGGCTGGTGGACCGCGACACGCCCGCGCAAAAACACGATCACTTCGATCTCGATCTGGCCAACGGCAAAACCATCCGCCTGCGCGACCCGCGGCGTTTTGGTTTGGTGTTGTGGCAGCCCGCGCCGGCGGGCGATGTGATGCAGCATCCGCTGCTCGCCGCGCTCGGCCCCGAACCGCTATCGGATCAATTTAACGGCGCAGCGCTTTACGCCGCCACCCGCAAGCGCAGCGCCGCGATCAAACTGGTGATCATGGACAGCCGCGTCGTCGTCGGTGTCGGCAACATCTACGCCAGCGAAGCGTTGTATCGCGCCAAAATCAGCCCGCGCATTGCCGCGCGGCGCTTGACCCGCGCGCGCTGCGACGCGCTCGCCGCCAACATCCGCGCAGTGCTGAACGAGGCCATCACCGCCGGCGGCAGCAGCATCCGCGATTACGTCGGCAGCGACGGCATGGCGGGCAATTTTCAGAGTAACTTCGCGGTGTACGACCGCGGCGGCGCACCGTGTAACGCCTGCGGCACGCCGATCAAGCGCATGCAGCAGGGGCAGCGCTCGACGTTTTTTTGCCCGCGCTGCCAGCGTTAGCGGGCTCGCAGCGCACGCGCCGCGCTTAATCCGGCGCGATATTGGCCGCCTTGACCACCTTCAGCCAGCGCTGGTAATCGCCGCTGACGGTTTGAGCCAACCGCGCAACCGCACCGCCGGTAGCGTCGATGCCCTGGCTTTCGAAGGTTTTTTTAAGCTCGCGCTCGGCGAGAATTTTGTTCAAGGCCGCGTTCAAGGTGTTGACCACAGCCGACGGCGTGCCGCCGGGCGCGAACACGCCGTACCAGGTCATCACCAAGTAACCGGGCACGGTGTCGGACACCACCGGCACATCGGGCAGATCCGCCATGCGCGCGGCACCCGTCACCGCCAGCGCACGCAAGCGGCCCGCGCGAAAGTGCGACATCAATGCGATGGGCGGTGTCATCAAAAAAGACGTGCGCCCGGTGAGCAAGTCGGGCATCGCCGCGCCGGCGCCTTTGTACGGCACATGGGTGATTTTCACCTGGGTCATGCTCAAGAATAATTCCGTCGCCAGATGCGTGAGGCTGCCCACGCCGGGGCTCGCGTAGCTCAACTGCTCGGGCTTGGTGCGCGCCAGTTCGATGAGCCCGCTCAACGTGGCCGGCAGCGTCGGGTGTACGCTTAGCACATAGGGCGACACGCCGACTTCGCCCACCGGCGCCAGCGTTTTTAATTTGTCGTGCGACGCTTTGCGCACCGCCATCGTCGCCACATAACTGGCGGACGAAAACAACAGGGTGTGGCCATCGGGCGCGGCATTGGCGGCGATTTCCATGCCGATCACGCCGCCGCTGCCGCCGCGATTGTCGATCACGAACTGCTGGCCCAACTGCTCGGTGTACTTGCCGGCGATGTGGCGCGCCACCAGATCGGCGCCGCCGCCCGGCGCAAACGGCACGATCACGCGCACCGGGCGCGCGGGAAACGTGGCCGGCTGCGATTGCGCCGGCGGCGTCAACCCCACGCCGAAAAAAACAATACCGGCCAATACCAGTGCAACGCGTTTGTGCATGGGTCAGCAACCGTTTTCGGTGGACGTCCATGCATTGTAATACGGCCGATGACAAGCGCGTGCCGCGCGCATGTCCGCACCAAAGCCAGCCCCGCCACGACAAGAACCTTCACCTGCGGCAATGCGGCCAGCAGCCACATAGCGAAATGCGTCCGAGCGCACGGCTGTTTGACCCCTCTGCATGCGGGTGCTATGATGAATTTCAATCTGTGACGTGCTGCCAGGTTACCCGGTTTATTCACAAGCTGGCTGTTGGCCGGCCTATTCGCCGCGGCAAGCAACGCGAGTCATCTCAATGACGAAAGCGCAAGGCATGACGACGCTCAGGCAATTGGTGCATTTGCAGCGGCGTGCTGACCTGCTCGACCTTGTGGCCGATGTCTTGGTCATCGGCGGCGGGCCGGCCGCGTCATGGGCAGCGCTGGCCGCGAGCGCCGAAGGTGCGCGCGTCGCCGTCGTTGACAAGGGCTATCTCGGTACCAGCGGCGCGACCGCGCCCACCAACACCGGAACCTGGTTTGTGCCGCCGGGGGATGGGCGCGCGGCGGCGATCGAACGCCGCCAGCAATTAAACGGCGGCTTGGCCATTGCACGCTGGGTCGATCGCACGCTGCATTTGGCGTGGCAACGCTTGCATACGCTGGCCGATTGGGGTTACAAGTTCCCGCATGATGATGCAGGCAAGCCGTACCTGAATAATCTGCGCGGGCCCGACTACATGGCGTTCATGCGCCGGCGCGTGTTGCGTGCGGGAGTTGCCATACTCGATCATCATCCGGCGCTGGAGTTGGTCAGCGAATCCGGCGTGGTGTGTGGCGCTACCGGTATCGATCGTCAGCGCAACCGGCCGTGGCGAGTGCGCGCCGGCGCGGTGGTGCTCGCCAGCGGCGGCTGCGCCTTCGGCGAACGCATGCTGGGCGCAACCGGGCTCACCGGTGACGGCTATCTGATGGCGGCGGAAGCCGGTGCAGCGCTCTCGGGCATGGAGTTTTCCGCGCAGTATGCGTGCGCCCCGCGGCACACCTGCATGAACAAGGGCATGCCGTTTGTGTGGGCCAGTTTTTACCGTGAGGATGGCGCACGGCTGGATACGGACAACAAGGATCGTTATGCGGTAGTGGCGCAGGCTCTGCTCGAAGGCCCGGTGTGGGGACGCCTTGACCGGGGTACACCCGAGTTGAGCCAGTGGCTGCGCGTGGGCCAGCCGAATTGCTTTTTGCCGTATGACCGCGCCGGTGTCGATCCCTTTACGCAAAAATTTCCGGTGACCTTGCGCTGTGAAGGCACGGTGCGCGGCGTGGGCGGGATCAAGCTGGTGTCCGATGACTGCGCGACCGGCGTGCCGGGGCTTTATGCCGCCGGCGACGCGGCCAGCCGCGAGCGCTTGACCGGCGCGATCTCCGGCGGCGGCGGGCCGAATTCTTCGTGGGCCATCGCGTCGGGCAATTGGGCGGGCGCGGCGGCGGCGCGCTTTGCCGCGCGTGAAGGCGCGAACAGGGCCGAGCGCAAGCCAGTCGCGATGGGTGGCGCGGGGTTGCGTCCGGCCAAAGCGGCGCGGGCGGCACTGCGCGCCGCCGACATTGTGCAAACCGTGCGTGACGAGTTTTTGCCGCTCGATCACAATTTTTTCCGCAACGAAGCCACCTTGCGACAATCGCTCGACCGGCTCGAGCGCACTTGGCGCGATTTGCGCGATCATCTGGCGGGTGCGGGCACCGCCGCGGTCAAAGCCCGTGAAGCGGCGGCGCTCACCGCCACCAGCCGTTGGGCCTTCGCCAGCGCATTGGCCCGCGCCGAAAGCCGCGGCATGCAGCGGCGCATCGACCTGCCGGCGGCCGACCCGCAATTCGTCTGCGCGTTAGAGGCAACGGGGCTTGATCACATCGAGGTCAAACGATCCGCTCTCGCAGACACCGTAGACGCGGTGACCGCTTGAAAGCCTTGCGCCATGATTGAAATCGTCTCCGCAACGCGCTGCATCGAGTGCGACATTTGCGTCAGGGCGTGTCCCGCCAACGTGTTCGACCGTGTGCGCAAAAAGCCGCCGGTCATCGCGCGCCAGGAGGACTGCCAGACGTGTTTCCTGTGTGAAATTTATTGCCCGACGGACGCGCTTTATGTCGCGCCCAACGCGGAAGGGCCCACCGGCATCACCGAAGCTGAAGTCGCGGCGGCGGCCTTATTCGGCAGTTACACCCGGGCGCTGGGCTGGCGGCGCGGCAAACCGGGCGGGAGCGAGCACGATCCGACGTTTCGCATCCGTGTTGCGCCGCGCTAACTTTGTTCAACCACGCTGGAGGCTTTGTGCAATGTTGTGGCTCAAAACGGTAGGTGATGGTGAGGCGCAGGGTTATGTCAAAGAAGTATTCGAGCAATACCGCAGCCGTAATGGCGCAGTGCCCAACCTGCACCGGGTGCTGGCGAACCGCCCCGAAGTGCTCAAGGGCCGGGAGACGTTGCGCAATGCGACCACCGGCGGGGTGACCACGCTCGGCAGGCGGCGCGAAGAATTGCTTAATTTTTTTGGCGCGGCGGCGGGCGGCTGCACCGGGTGAGTGATGAATCACGGAGCGTTGCTCCGTCAAAATTCCGATCTACAAATGCAGGACGTGGTGCAAATCGGCAAGGACTACACCGCCTCGCGCCTGGACGAACAAGACAAAGCCATGCTCGCTTTCGCCACCAAGATCAACGACGCGCCGCAATTGCTGTGCCGCACCGACATCGAGCGATTGCGGCAGGTTGGATTCAGCGATGAAAACATTCTGGACATCATCGCCTCGGTGGCGTACCGCAACTTCAGCAATCGGCTTAACATCGCGATCGGTTTGGACGACCCGGAAAACCTGTCCAAACTCGATCCGGATTTAAAGGCCATGCTGGATGCCAAAGCGCCGGGCTAAGCGCGCGCGGCACGGTCAATCCACCGGGATTTTCGCCTCGCTAATCACCCGTTTCCCGGTGTCGGATTCCTTGCGGATATACTGCGTCAAACCCTCCGGGATGCTAAACGTCACGTGAAAACTGGCTTGCGCGAGACGTTGCACCCCATCCGGCAGCGGTGTCCGCGACCACCGGCGTAAGACCCTTCACCGCGCCGTGTGCGCGCCCGCCGCGCGGCGAGCCCATCGCGATCAGCCCGGAATCGCCCCGTGCCTGGGCACCAGCAAATCGCGCGTCATTTCCGCCAGGGTGTTGATGCCGAGCATCGCCATGTTGCGGTTGATTTCCTCGCGCAGCAGCGTCGCGGCGTGGTGCACGCCGGCTTCACCGCCGATGGTCGCCGCATAGAGGAAGGGCCGGCCGACGAACACGAAGTGCGCGCCCAGCGCCAGCGCTTTTAACACATCGGTGCCGCGGCGAATGCCGCTATCCATCATGATGGTCATGTTGCCGGCTTCGGCGGCCACCGCGGGCAGCATGCGCATCGGCGCGACGGTGTGATCGAGCTGACGCCCGCCGTGGTTGGACACCATGATGCCGTCGACACCCGATTCGCGCGCGATGCGCACGTCCCGCGGCGACACCACGCCCTTTAACACGAGTTTGCCTTTCCACAACTTGCGCATGAGTTCGACGTGCTCCCACGACAACGCATCGCGCGCAAGCCGCGGGCGATCGAGGTTGCCGAGCACCGGCATGCGCTCGAAGCCCATGTTCTCGATGTGCGGCATGCCGTGCTTTAACAGCGTGCGGCCGAATGTGCCGAAGGTCCAGCCCGGCCGCAGCGCGCAGTCCCACGCCAGGCGCAGCGAAGGCTTTAACGGCGAACTAAAGCCGGTGCGCACATTGTTCTCGCGGTTGGAGGACACCTGCACGTCCACCGTCAGCACCAGCACCTCAAAGCCGGTGCGTTGCGCGCGCTCCACCACCGGGGTGATGATGCCGGGGTCACCGGGCAGATAAGCTTGAAACCACGCCGTTGAACCGGCGGCGCGCACGTCTTCCATCTTGGTCAACGCCGCGCCACTCTGGATCATCACCGTGTTCAGATCCTGCGCGGCCTTGGCCAGCACCAGGTCGCCACGATACGCGGCAAGCGCGGTGCCGCCCATCGGCGGGAAACCGAACGGCAAATCGTAGGTTCGCCCAAACAACGTGGTCTTCTGCTGGCGCGCGCGGGTGTTGACCAGCACGCGCGGCAGAAAGTCATACTCGTCGAATGCGGCACGATTGCCGTTGCGCGCCGAGTTCGATTCCACCCCGCCTTCGATAAAGCCGAAAATCGGCCGCGGCAAAAAACGCCGCGCGGGCGCTTCGAAATCCTCCAGACATAGCAGGTGCTTTAGCCGGTTGGGTATGGCGACCACCGGGCGCGGTTTGGTGGTGTCGCGGGCCGCTGCGGTCTGCGTTTGCGAGGGTTGTGCAACGACGCTGCTCATATGGCTCCCCTATGAAGTATTGGCGTGGGCAACATGGTATCCCATCGGACACCAGTGTGCAGTGCGCATTGACGCGGCGCGGCGCGTGGCCCGATACTGCGGCCCACACGCATCGTGTTCGTTGCCCACCAACACAAGGAGATTACCGATGGACAAAAAAACCCATTGGGTCGGCACCTGGGCCGCCGCGCCGGCGCAAAGCGAAGCCGGCGTAAGCTTTAACAACCACACGATACGCATGAACCCGCGCGTGAGCATCGGCGGCAACCGCTTACGGGTGCGCATTTCCAATGCCCATGGCAACGGCAAGCTCGACATCGGCGCCGCGGCCATCGGCCTGCGCGATCAAGGCCCGGCCATCGTTCCCGGCACGCAACGCACGCTCACCTTTAACGGGTCGCCATCGGCCACCATTGCGGCGGGCGCGCTGATCGTGAGCGACGCGGTGGCGCTCGAGGTCAAGCCCTTGGCCGATCTTGCGGTCTCGCTTTATCTGCCGGGCGAGATCACGCCCGCGTTCCAGATCACCGGGCGCTACGCGCGGCAGACCCATTACATCTCACCGCCGGGCAACTTCGCCGCCGCGGTCAATATGCCGGTGTTAAAAATCACCGACGAATGGTTTTTCTTGAATGGCGTGGAGGTGCTGGCCTCGCGCGACACCCGTTGTGTGGTCACGCTCGGCGATTCGATCACCGACGCCAATATTTCGACGCATGACACGTATAGCCGCTGGCCCGACCAGTTGGCGCGGCGGCTCGCGGCGCGCGCGAACGCCCGCCCGCTGGCGGTGGTGAATCAAGGGCTCGGCGGCAACCGCATATTGCACGACCTGCGCGGGGATAGCGGCCTGCGCCGCTTTGATCGCGATGTGCTGGCGCAGCCGGGTGTCACGCATGTGATCGTCATGCTGGGTACCAACGATTTGCGCAACCGCTACGCCAAGCCGGACGAAGAGGCAACCGCCGAGCGCATGATCGCCGGCATGCGGCAGATGGCGCTGCGCGCACAGGCGTGCGACATCAAATTTATCGGCGCGACGCTGACGCCGTTTGGCAACGAAACCTACATGCCCGGCGCCTGGAACCCGACGCGTGAAACGCATCGCGTCGCGTTTAATCAGTGGGTCCGTGAAAGCGATACGCTGGACGGCGTCGTCGATTTCGATCTCGCGCTGCGCGACCCGCAGCGCCCGACGCAGATGCTGCCGATCTACGATTGCGGCGACGGCCTGCATCCGAGCGACCTCGGTTATTGCAAAATGGGTGACGTGATCGACCTCGCGCTGTTCGAGTTCGATTAAGCGCGGCGCACGGCCCCGCTGCAGTAAAATCGCGGGCTTTACCACGCCCCGGAATGTCATCGTGTCTCTCGAACCGAACCTCGCGCATGCCATCGATACCGTTGTTTACGAAGGTTTTTCGGTGTTACCCGACTACCTGGACCGCAACGGACACATGAATGTCGGCTATTACTCGGTGCTGTTCGACCAGGCGCTGGATCGGCCGTGGCATCTGCTGGGCCTGGGCTACGACAATATCGCGAAAAATGGCCACAGCACGTTCGCGCTGGAATCGCACGTCACCTTCCAGCGCGAATTGCGCGAAGGCGATGCGCTGGATTTCACCTTTCAAGTGCTCGACGTTGATGCCAAGCGCATCCACTACTTCATGACCATGCTGCACCGGCGCGAACGCTGGCTCGCCGCCACGCTGGAATCGATCTCGATTTGCATCAACATGAGCGCCCGGCGCAGCGCGGCGTGGCCCGATCATCAGTTGGCGCGCTTGCAGCAGGTTTACCAAGCGCACCGGCAACGCCCGCGGCCGCCGGAAGCCGGGCGCACGGTCGGCATACGCCGCAAGTAGTCGGCGCGCCTGACCCGAGCACCCGGCTGCACGCTGGGATGGGTGAGCAAGACGAAGCCACCGTTCGCGCCTGCACCATCTTGCCCATCGCGCTGTTTGGTATAATTCTGTAAGTAATTGATTTAATTGATATTTTTAAAATGGCGATAGATGCCCCTCCGATCGCATAAGCGACTCAACCGCGAGCACCGGCGCCCGCCCCTCATCACGCATTTGCTCAACACCCAGTTTAGAATCGGGCCTGCCGCATTGATTCACACCATTGATCCACACCGAAGGGAAACTTATGGAACTCGAACGTCCGTTGCCGCATCCGCTGGCGCCTGAGGCGAAGCCGTATTTTGAGGGCTTGAAGCAAGGGAAGCTCATGCTGCCCAAATGCAATGACTGCGGCAAAGCGCATTTCTACCCGCGCGTGATCTGCCCGCACTGTCACTCGCGCAACATCACCTGGATCGAGGCGAGCGGCCGCGGCAAGCTCTATGCCTTCGAGATACTCCACCGCTCGTTTAATCCCGCGGTGAAGACGCCCCTGCCCTATGTGCTGGCGATGATTGAGCTCGAGGAAGGGCCGCGCATGTTGTCCAACCTCGTCAACATCAAGCCCGATCCGGCGCTGATCCGCTGCGATATGCCGGTGCAAGCCGTCTACACGAAGTTGAATGACAGCTTCACCCTTGCGTTCTTCCAACCTGCCAAGGCGAATTAATCATGGCTCAACACGACACCCTACGCGAGCTTTCCAATTCGTGCTGCATCGTCGGCGCAGCCGAAAGCGACGAAATGGGCATATTGCCGCACAAGAGCCAGATGGCCTTGCACCTGGAATCGATTACCAACGCGGTCGCGGATGCCGGCCTCAAAGTAAGTGATGTAGACGGCATTTTCACCGCCGGCGCGCATTCGCCGGCGCTGATTGCCGAGGCGCTGGGCGTCACACCGCGCTACGTCGACGGCACCAGCGTGGGCGGCTGCTCATTCATCATCATGGTGGAGCACGCGATCGCGGCGCTGCATCACCACTTGTGCGATGTCGCGGTGATCACCCACGGCGAAAGCGGACGCTCGCAGGTGGGCGTGACACGTGTGCGCGACACCAGCATCGCCGGCGTATACGAAATCCCCTACGGCTTCGGCGCCCCGCCAACCTGGTTCGGCCTCATCACCACGCGGCACATGCACGAATACGGCACCACGCTCGAGCAATGGGCGCAGGTGGCGGTGTCCACGCGCCAGTGGGCGGCCTTGAACCCGAAGGCCATGAACCGCGACCCGTTGACCATCGATCAGGTGCTGAAAGCCCGCATGATCGCCTACCCGTTCACGGTGCTGAACATCTGCCTGGTTACCGATGCCGGCGGCGCGCTGGTGCTCACGCGCGCGGATCGTGCGCGTGACTGCGCCAAAAAGCCCGTCTACGTGCGCGGCACCGGTGAGGCGACCGAACACGTGTCGGTGACACAAATGAAAGGCCTACCCTTGAGCGAGGCCACGCGCATGTCGGGCGAACGCGCCATGAAGATGGCCGGCGTCAGCCACGGCGACTTCGACCACCTCATGCTGTATGACGCGTTCACCTCCGGCCCGCCGATCATGCTCGAATCGATGGGCTTCGCGAAACCCGGCGAAGGCGTCGCGTTCTTCGAAAACGGCAAGTCGACGCCGGGCGGTTCGCTGCCGATCAACACCAACGGCGGCGGCCTGTCGTATACGCACACGGGGATGTACGGCATGTTCCCGCTGATCGAAGCCACGCGCCAGTTGCGCGGCGAATGTGGCGCGCGCCAAGTGCCCAATGTGAAGCTGTCGCTGGTTAATGGCATGGGGGGCATGCTTTCGGCTGCGGGTACCTGTGTGTTGTCGAACGAGAAATAGCGGCAGGCTGAACGAGACGCTTTAAGGTCGCACATTGCGACCTTAAACGCAGGGCGGAGCTGGCATCGCAAGTATCGCCCCCTAAGCATTCGCCGAAAATGGCGGCGAACATTTTGAGTTCGCCGCACGCCACAGAAATCTCGGTCTATGTGGCCAGCGCATCTGCTCGTCTGCGAGAGACTCTGGCCACGCACATGGATTAAGCCCGACGTTGTCGAATTGTAATCCATAGTTTACAATTCGGCCGTGATCGAAATCCGCGAGACCACGGGTTTTTCTGATTGGCTGTCATCACTGCGCGACGCGCAAGCACGCACGCGAGTTCAGGCGCGAATACTCAGGCTCAGGCTGGGCAACCCCGGCGACGTCAAGCCGGTAGGCGAAGGGGTTTTGGAACTGCGGATCAACTATGGCCCGGGCTACCGGGTGTATTACGTCAAGCGCGGGCCAATGCTGATCATCCTGCTTGCGGGTGGCGCCAAGCCCACGCAGGGAAAAGATATCAAAACCGCACTGAAACTGGCGCGAATGTTATAGGAGCCGACCATGACCAAGAAACTGCAAACCCGTCCGTACGACGCGGCGGCTTACCTCAAGAGCGAAAAAGAATGCGCGCTCTACCTGCAAGCCGCCATCGACGAATCCGATGGTGAGCCGGCGGTGGTGGTTGCTGCGCTCGGCGACATCGCCCGCGCGCGTGGCATGATGCAACTCGCGCGAGATACCGGACTCACGCGTGAAGGGCTATATAAAGCGCTATCTCCCGGCGGCAATCCCAGCTTTGCTACCGTGATCAAGGTTTGCAAGGCGCTGGGGTTGAAGATGCTTGCGAAGCCGGCGTGAGGATTGGCGAACACCCCCCCCAATTATCGCTGGCAATCCGTGCCTCGCACCTTATCAATCCCGAATTATGATGCTTCGCATCGGGTTACGAACTGAGTTCCAGCTTTCGCTGGAACGGCGGATGGCCAATCATACTAGAGTGCGCACCGCGCACGCGTGGTGATCGCCGAAGCGTGCGCGATGCGCACCCTACACGTGGCATAGGCAACGTTTATTCGCCCCCTTCGGCAAGCACAGGACAGGCTTCGACGGGCTCAGGGCAATCGGTGGTTCTACAGGCCAATGTCGGGCGCGACCCACTGCGTATGCAAATCCAGCGGCCACACCGGCCGCGGCAACCGCTTCCAGCTCAAGCGTTCGAGCACCGGCGAGGTGAGGCCCGCAGCATCGACTTCGACAATGCGATTGTCGCTATACCACTCGTCGACGCCGGCGCGAAAGTGGCCGCGTGATTTCACCGTGAGCGAACCAAACGCGGCGGGATCGAGGCCGAAGGTTTCAAAAAACACCGGGTCGGCGCATTGAATGCGCCGCGAACACAGCACCATCGTCAACCCACCCACACGGATCGCCGCCGCTAAACCGAGATGCACGGTGCGCCCGGCATAGATACCGCGCCGG
>VGIF01000062.1 GCA_016868015.1 Betaproteobacteria bacterium | reverse complement strand
TGGTGTCCATGACGTAATCCCTGTATCGGTGGCTAGAAATTCTGGGTTTCGTAACGTGGCCATTATAATCGCCGGATGAGCACCCGCCCACCCAAACCACACATCCTGATCGCCGGCGCCGGCATAGGCGGCTTAACCGCCGCATTAGCCTTGTTGAAGCGCGGCTATGATGTGGACGTTTACGAACAAGCGCCCGAACTGCGCGAAGTCGGCGCAGGCCTGCAGATTTCGCCCAACGGCAATCGCGTACTGCACGAACTCGGCGTGCTGCAAGCGTTTTTAGCGCTCGCGTGTGAGGCGGAGGGTAAGGAAATTCGTCTGTGGAACACGGGCCAGACCTGGCGCATCCACGATTTAGGCCAAGAGTCGGTGGCGCGTTACGGCTTTCCGTACTGCACCGCGTATCGGCCGGATTTGTTAGCGGTGCTGGTCGAAGGCATGCAACGTGAGAAGCCCAACGCGATTCATCTGAATTGCAAGTGCGACGGCTTCACCCAAGACGCGCATGGCGTCACTTTAAAGTTTGAAACCGGGGAAGCGCGGGCCGATGCGTTGATCGGCGCCGACGGCGTGCACTCCAAAATTCGCCAGGCGCTATTCGGCAACGACAAGCCCGAATACACCGGCATGCTCTCCTGGCGCGGCGTGATCCCGATGGAAAAACTGCCGCAGCATATGCGCCGAAAAATCGGCAGCAACTGGGTCGGCCCCGGCGGCCACGTGGTGCACTACCCGGTGCATCGCGGCGAATACATGAATATGAACGGCATCATCGAAATCGACCACTGGGAAGACGAATCGTGGAGTGCGCGCGGCACGCACGAAGAATGCCACGCCTGCTTCAAAGGCTGGGGCCCCGACGTGCACGCCATGATCGACAACTTCGCCACGCCGTTCAAATGGGCGCTGTTTAACCGCGAGCCGTTGACGCAATGGAGTGTGGGGCGCGTGAGCCTCACGGGCGACGCCTGCCACTCGATGCTGCCGATGCTGGCGCAAGGTGGGGTGATGGCGCTGGAAGATGGCTACGTGCTGGCGCGCGCGTTGGAGGCCGCGGGCGGTGATATCGAACAAGGGCTAAAGCGCTACGAGCGAGCGCGCATCGTGCGCACCACCAAAGTGGTGTTGGGCTCCGCCGAAAACGGGCGACGTTTTCAAAGCCGCACGTTAGCGAATGCGGAAGAAGCCGAGGCCTACGTCAATCGCGAGTGGCAGCCGGAGAAAGTGCGGGCGCGATATGACTGGTTGTTTACCTATGATGTGACGGCGGTGGGGGTGTAGGTCTTTATCTGAGGGTTGAGACTAGAGGTTACGTGCGATGTCTGTAGCCGACCCGAAGTTGACGTTCGAATTCTCCCGAAGCAGTCGTTGAAACTCATGGCGGCGGGTCAGGTGACGATATCAGCAAACTCCTTCTCCGCTAGCGGAAACTCAAGTGCCAAGAACTCGGTTGGTGTTATCGACTTCTTCGCAACTGGTGCATGTGTTTGATCACCTTCCCAGCAAAGAAACATTTCCAGATGTGCACCCTGGGAAAGAGCCGAACACAAGTATTCTGCAAGGGAATGGACCGTTTCTGCTCTTTTGCGGCATTCATCGGGATCATCGTAATCTACATTCTTGAATCCACAACCACAGCCCTCGTGCGATCCAATGTAAATTACATAAGGAAGCGAGAACTGTGTCCTAACAGGTTCTTCAACATCAGATAGTGCCTGCGTATTGAATGAGGGATGATCCTCATCCCAAGGAACTGTCGGTAGCTCCTTATCTGATGCTAGGTAAAGTGCCCAGCACATATCACACCTAACAGTTTACGTAGAGAAAGATGCGTATTCGGTGGGAAATTGAAGTGTAACAGCGACAGGCTGGTTGTGGCCGTCACCCGAACTTTGTGCCGGAACGGGCCCAACTCCTACAGTTCTTTTGATCAGAGCGCGTCGCGCGCCGTTTCCAGATCACGATTTGCGGCGGGATCCGTGTCTGCTCCCTTGACGCGCGGCATCTTGGCAAGCCGCAGCGCGAGTTCATTGAGATCTTGCATCGCCTGCAGACGTTCGCGTACCGTCATGCCCAACGCGGCACGCAACTGAGCGCGGCGTGCGCCTTCCCAGGTTGCGGTTGCCCAGTCACCGTCACGTGTTTTGTGCGTCATTGCCTTCGTCCTGCGCGAGCATGCGTAACTGCTCGATATCTTCCAAGTCTTTGGGGCGGTTGGCAAGCCGCTTCATGGCGATCAGCGTCGGCAGCGATACAAATCGCACCCACAGGCCCTGCAGTAGCTCTCCGCGCATCGCGGACTCGTATTCCGTGTCAAATTCAAATGGTTCGGTAACAAATACATCAACCGGGGCGGGTTTGAAGCGTGGGCTGTGAAAGTTAAGCACTTGCATGCCTTTGTCCCTGATCCAGCTTTCGCGCTGGGTTCGGTCGGCAAACTGGTCTCCTGTGACGGGCACCGTTGGCCGGTAGTCGAGTGTGGCGAGCGCGGCAAACGCCCTTGCGATGTTCACGGGGTCAAGCTGAATGACCAGATCGACATCGTAAGTGGTGCGCACGAAGCCATGCGCGTTTACCGCCAGACCGCCCGCAACCAGAAACCGCACTTGCGCATCATTGAGTGCGGCAGCGATGGCGTCGAAGGCGGTGAGCGTCACTTCTGCCAGGAATCCCGCAACGTCACCGCGCGATTGAACTTAGGCGCCCCCGGCTTCGAGTCGCGCATATCGGCGACGAAATAGCCGTGGCGCTCGAACTGGAAGCGGTCTTCGGGCTTGACGTCGCGCAGCGCGGTTTCGAGTTGCGCGGTGATGGTTTTTTTCGAATCGGGGTTGATGTCGAGTAGAAAATCCCTGTCGCCCGCGCCGGGGTGCGGCACTTTGAACAAGCGGTCATACAAACGCACTTCGGCGGCATAGGCGTGCGGCACGCTTACCCAGTGGATGTTGCCTTTAACCTTGACTTTGTCCGCGGCCGGCGTGCCGGATTTGGTGTCGGGCAAATACTCGCAATGCACCGCGGTGAGCTTGCCTTGCGCGTCTTTATCGCAACCCGTGCACTTCACCACGTAACCGTAACGCAGCCGCACGTTGTTGCCGGGGAACAAGCGAAAATACCCCTTGGGCGGTGTTTCGGTGAAATCCTCTCGCTCGATCCACAGCTCGCGTGTAATCGGCACCACGCGTTTGCCGAGCTCGGGCTTTTGCGGATGATTGGGCGCGTGGCAATCTTCTTGTTGGTCGGCCGGGTAGTTGTCGATGATGAGCTTGACCGGGTCGAGCACGGCGATGCGGCGCGGTGCGACTTCGTTCAAATGCTCGCGCATGCAGTCTTCGAGGATGGCAAAATCGATCCACGAATCGGCTTTGGAGACACCGATGCGCTCGGCGAATAAGCGAAACCCCTCCGGCGTGTAGCCGCGCCGCCGCCCGCCGGCGAGCGTGGGCAGGCGCGGGTCGTCCCAGCCCTCGACGTGTTTTTCGTTGACGAGTTGAACCAGTTTGCGCTTGGACAGCACCACGTAGGTGAGGTTCAAGCGCGCGAATTCGATCTGCTGCGGCAGCGGTTGATCGAGCAAACCGCCTTCGGCCAGCCGCTCTAGCAGCCAATCGTAAAACGGCCGCTGATCTTGGAACTCCAGCGTGCAGATCGAATGCGTGATGCGCTCCAGCGCATCCTCGATCGGGTGCGCGTAGGCGTACATCGGATACACGCACCACTTGTCGCCGGTGCGGTGGTGTGTGGCGCGGCGGATGCGGTAAATCGCCGGGTCGCGCAGGTTGATGTTGGGCGAGGCCATGTCGATTTTCGCGCGCAACACCATCGAGCCATCGCCGTGCTGGCCCGCGCGCATTTCGTCGAATAGCCGCAGCGATTCTTCCGCCGGGCGCTCGCGCCACGGGCTATCCTTGCCCGGCTCGGTCAGCGTGCCGCGGCTCAAGCGCATTTGCTCCGCCGATTGTTGATCGACATAAGCGTGGCCCGCTTTGATCAAATACTGCGCCGCTTCGTACATAAAATCGAAGTAGTCGCTGGCGAAATATAAATTCGAGCCCCAGTCGCAGCCCAGCCACTGCACCGCGTGAATAATCGCGTCGACGTATTCCTGTTCTTCTTTTTCCGGGTTGGTGTCGTCAAAGCGCAAATGGCACGCGCCGCCGTAATCGCGCGCGAGGCCAAAGTTCAAGCAAATCGATTTGGCGTGGCCGAAGTGCAAATAACCGTTGGGCTCCGGCGGGAAGCGTGTGCGGATTTTCGCCGGGTCGGCCGGCGTGTTGGCGTGTGCTTTTGCCGCGCCGGGTTTGCCGCCCCAGCCGCGGTGGGTGTATTTGCCGCTGGCGAGGTCCGCGTCGATGATCGTGCGGATGAAATTGCTGACGGGCGCGCTGGGCGTGAGTTGCTTCTTTTCGCTCATGATGCGCGTATTTTAACGCGCCCGCATTGGTTAACGCTTGCCCAGATAACGCGTGGGTAAAACACGTTCAATCGCACGCTTACCCGAGCGCGTCAAGCGATAGGCTTTGGCGCGCGGCCGCGCAGCCACCGCGCCCTTCAATTTGCCATCGACGTAATGCAGCGCCGCGCCGTCATCCGCGGCGTAACCTTCCAAAATTTTCCCGCCCGCCACCAGCTTGCGATACGTCGGCCGGCGCAGCGGCTCGCTGTCGTAGTGCGGGCAGTTGCTGCCGGGTAAAAACCCCAGGCAATCGAGTTGGGTTAACGGCCCGGCGATGGAATCGGTAACGCCCTGTTCGAACCAGCAAATTGAACCGGCACTCGCACCACCCAGCACCACGCCGTGCTGCCACGCTTTGCGCAAATAAATATCGAGGCCCCAGTCGCGCCACACCGCGAGCATGCTGCGCGTGTTACCGCCGCCGACGTAAATCGCGTCGTGCTCCAGCAGAAACGATTCCAGATCGCGCGGCGTGCGCGCGAACAACGGCAGATGGTTCGGTTTGCAGGTAAAGCGGCTAAAGCCCGCGTAAAAGCGCAGGCGCCCGGCATCGGCATCGCCGTGCGCGGCGCCGATAAAACACACACGCGGATTTTTCTTGCGGGTGAGTTTGAGAAAGTAGTCGATGAGCAGTAGGTTATCGAGGTTTTCAGGTAGCGCGGCGCCGCCGATCGCCAATATGTGGCTGGTCATTTGCAGATTATGCTCCGGTTCCAGGGGGGCGAGCGTGGTGACGCCGCGCCTAGGCTCAAGGGGTTTTATCGCCGTCGGTTCTTATGTCCATCATGATACCGACGCTGACGGCAACCCCGCTGCGGTCGAAGTTCACGAAGTAATGGCCCGGCGTGGGATTCATGTCGATGCGCCAATCCCACACCGGCCCCATCGCGAGCTGGGTGATGCCGCTTGGCTTGCCGAGCAGATCGCGCACTTCGGCTTGCGTGGTTGTGCCGGGCACGATGCGATAAAAGCGCTCATCGGTCAGCAAGGGCTCTTTCGCGCGCACCATGCGGCCCGCGTCGATGGTAAAGCGCCAGGTCTGCATGCCGGCCGGGCCGTAGACGTAATCCCACGATTCGCCGCCCGCGGGGTTGGCGCGCGTTTCGGTGGGCTTGCCCAGTTGCCGCACCAACTCATCGGCGCTGATGTTGGTGGCGACCGAGCCGGGCAGCGCGCAGCCCGCCAGCACGGCGAGGGCTGTGAGTATGGATAGTGTGCGCAGTCGGGTTGTCATGATGGCGGCTCCTGATGGCGGTTCCTGAGGGTTGCTGTTTCGGCCTTTCCGCTTATGCAAGAGGTAAACAGCCAACCCTGCGCTTTTATTCTACGCCACCAAAACGCGCTGGCAAGCGCCGCCAATGGGGCCCCTTGCGCGCGTTATTGCGCCTCGATTTTCGCCGTGCGTATCGCCTTTTCGAAGAACGCGAAGTCGCGCTCGATAAACGCGGTGAACTCGTCCACCGAGCTGCCAATGGGCCTTAAGCCCGCCTCCTCGATGCGTGTGCGCATGTCGGTGGATTTGATGATGCGCATGATCTCGGCGTTTAATTTCGCGATGCGCTCGCGCGGCGTGCCGGCGGGCGCCCACATCGCTTGCCAGCCCGGCGTATCCACTTGCGGGTAGCCGAATTCGGCGAACGTCGGCACGTTGGGGAACAACGGTGCGCGCACCGGGCCGCCCAGCGCGATCGCGCGCACGCGGCCGTTGTTGATCAGCGGGCCGATTTGCGACAAGCTGGGGAACATCACCTCGATGTGGCCGCCGAGCAAATCGTTCTGCGCAAGCGACGCACCCTTGTACGGCACATGGGTCATTTTCAGAGCGGCCGCCGCCATCAACATTTCGCCGTGCAGGTGCGTGATGTTGCCCACGCCCGCTGAGCCGAAATGCAGCTTGCCCGGGGCGCTGCGCGCCAGCGCGATGAACGTTTTGAGATCCTTCGCCGGCAGCGACGGATGCACCACCATCAATTGTCCGTACGACAGGGTGATTTGCGAAATCGGCTGGAAATCGCGCTTGGCGTCGTACGGCAGCTTGCGAATCAACAACGTGTTGGTGTTGTGCGAGCCGGTGGTGTAGAGCAGCGTGTAGCCGTCCTTCGCGCTTTTGGCGACGAAGTCACTGCCCAGCGTCCCGCTCGCGCCGGGGCGGTTGTCGAACAGGAAGGGTTGATTGAATCCCTCCGACAGCTTTTGCAGCAGCGGCCGGCCGATCACATCGGGCGGGCCGCCGGGCGCGAACGGAATAATCACGCGCACCGCGCGGGTGGGGTAATCATCCGCGCGCTGTGCGTGGGCGGTGGCGCCGGCGCCGAGGGTGGCGATGAGTGCGCAGGCGAGTAAGCGGGCGCAGCGGGCGCGCCCTGGCGGCTGGGTCATGGTTGGCTCCTCGTTTTGGGGTGGCTTGGGTGATTTACGTAAGTATTTGATTTAATTGAATATTTTTTGAGGTGCGAGCGTGCCGTGTGCGGCAACGGATAGCTGCGCCAGGCACCACGTCATGCGCCGCGCAAGTATGATACGACCTCTTTTCGCGGTCGCGGAAATCCGGCGCTTCGCGAGCCGCGCTTTACGCCCCACGCGTTACCAGCGATCAACCGACCAACCGATCCACCCACCAACAAATTCAACTCGCAACCTGACCTTATGAAAATTGCGCACATAGAACCCATTCTCATACGCACGCCGATGATCCTCGACGATGCCGTGCCGCAGGCCGCCGGCGCGCCCAAGTCCGATGTGCACACGGTGTTGGTTAAAGTGCAAACCGATGCAGGCATCACCGGCTGGGGCGAGGCGTTTTCCAACGCGGGTTGGCAAAGCACGATTACCGCGCTCAAAGACATCATCGCGCCGCGCGTGCTGGGCAAGGACGCGAGCAACATCGTGCAGATTCAAGCGGATTTGCACCGCGGGCTATACAACACCGGGCGCAGCGGGCCGACGGTGTTTGCGATTTCGGGCCTCGATATCGCGCTGTGGGACATCGCCGCCAAGCGCGCCAATCTTCCGTTGTATAGGCTGCTTGGCGGCAGCACGCGTACCACGCTGCCCGCATATGCGAGCTTGTTGCGGTATGGCATTGCCGATGTGGTCGAGCGTAAAACGCGTGAAGCGATCGAGCGCGGTTACCGTTTCATCAAACTGCACGAAAACAAGTTCGACTGCATCCGCGCCGCCAAGCGCGCGTGTGGAGACAAAGTGCCACTGATGGTCGACTGCTCGTGCCCGTGGACGGTGGATGAATTGATCGGCGCCGCGCGCGAACTGGCCGATCAAAAACTTTATTGGCTGGAAGAGCCGATTTATCCGCCCGACGATCACGCGGGCCTCGCAAGGCTGCGCGCGTTGGCGCCGATGCCGATTGCCGCGGGGGAAAATTGCTCCAATCTGATGGAGTTCAAACGCGCGATGGAATGCGGCGCCATCGGCATTGCGCAGCCGAGCATCACCAAAGTCGGCGGCGTCACCGAAATGCGCAAAGTGTTTGCGCTGGGCGAGGCGCATGGCGTTACGGTGGTGCCGCATTCGCCGTATTTCGGGCCGGGCTTGCTGGCCTCGATCCACGTGTGTGCCGCGGCGGCGCGCGAAATTCCCATCGAGCGCTACTACTGCGATTTCGGTGAAACCCCGTTCGGCGATCAAATCATCCCCAAGAACGGCGAGTTTGCGATTCCGCAAGGGCCGGGGTTGGGCCAGGACCCGGATGCCGCGCTCATCGAACGCATGCGCGTGGCGTGAGGATGGCCACCATGCACCAAGGCACGTTCACCTTCACCCAAATCGAGCGCATCACCTTCGGCCAACCCGCCGCAAAAGCGTTGCTGGCCGAAGCCGAGCGCTTGAACGCGCAACGCGTATTCATGATTGTCAGCGGCACCATGAACCGCACCACCGACGAAGTGGCCAAGGTGCGCGCGGCGCTGGGCGGCCGTTTCGCCGGGCTCTACGACCGCATGCCCTCGCACACGCCGCGCGACGCGGTGCTGGAAGCGGCGCGGGATGCGCGTGCGTTGAACGCCGATTTGATCGTCACCTTCGGCGGCGGCTCCGTTACCGACGCGGGCAAACTCTTGCAACTGTGCTTGCGGCACGATATTAGCGAGTACGATCAGCTCGATGCCTATCACGTCCGCGTGGCGAGCGACGGCAAGACGGTGATCCCCGCGTTCGACGGCCCCAAGGTGCGGCAGATCGCGATCCCCACCACGCTTTCCGGCGGCGAGTTTCAAGCGGGTGGCGGCGGCACCGACACGCGGCGCAAGGTGAAGCAAAGTTTCAAGCACCCGCTGCTGGTGCCGCGTGTGACCATACTCGATCCCGCGCCGACGGTGCACACGCCCATGTGGGTGTGGCTATCGACGGGTTTACGCGCGGTGGATCACGCCACCGAGGCGATTTGTTCGCCGGTCACTAACCCGGCGAGTGATGCGAGTTTTGTGCAGGCGTTGAAGTTATTGAGCCGTGGATTGCCGCGCGTGAAAGCCGCGCCTGGTGACCTCGAAGCGCGGCTCGATTGCCAGCTCGGCGTGTGGCTCGCCATGGCGGGCCGCACGGGCGGCGCGCAAATGGGCGCGAGCCACGCCATCGGCCACGTGCTGGGCGGTAGTTGCGACGTGCCGCATGGTTACACCTCGTGCGTGATGCTGCCGCCGGTGCTGCGTTACAACCGTTCGGTCAACGCCGAGCGGCAAAAGCTGGTGGCGGAGGCGATGGGGCACGCGGGCGAAGACGCGGCGGAAGTGATCGCGGCGTTTATCAAAGGGCTGGGTTTGCCGGAGCGTTTGTCGGAAGTGGGTGTCACGCGCGATCAATTCGCGATGATCGCCGATCATGCGATGCACGACAGTTGGCTGCACACCAACCCACGCAAGATCACCAGTGTCGAGCAGGTGTATGAGATTTTGGAGATGGCGGCTTGAAGAAACGTGAAGCGTGAGGCGTGAGGCGTGAGGCGAAAAACCAAAACAATCTGCGCAGTGATGTTACTGACCGGGCTAAGTGCTGCACCGTTGAGCTCAACGTTTGCACAAAACTATCCGACTAAACCGATCCGCTTCATCGTCGGCTTCGCCGCCGGCGGCGGCAACGACATGATCGCGCGCACGCTGGGGCGCAAGCTGAGCGAGAGCATGGGGCAGCAGGTGATCGTCGATAACCGCCCCGGTGCTGCGGGCATCGTCGCGGCGGTGATCGTGGCCAAGGCGCCGCCCGATGGCTACACGCTGTTCTCCGGCAGCATCAGCACGCTCGCCACGCATGTCAGCATGCAAGCGAAGCTGCCGTACAACCCGCTGCGCGATTTTGTACCGATCACCACCACCACGTTGAGCCCGTATTTGATGGCGGTGCATCCCGGCGTGCCCGTCACCACGGTCAAAGACTTTATCGCGCACGCTAAAAACACGCCTAAAAAAATCGCCTATGCCTCGGCCGGCGCGGGCAGCGGCAATCACTTGTCGCACGAGTTGTTTCGCCACTTGGCGGGCATCGACATGATTCATGTGCCGTACAAAGGCGCGGCGGAACAGCTGACCTCGCTGATCGGCGGCGAAGTGCAAATGAGTTTCATCCAGGTGCAAGTGGCGTTGACCCAAGTGCGCGCAAACCGCATGCGCGCGCTGGGGATGACCAGCGCGCAACGCTTGCCGGTGGCAGCCGACATTCCGACCATCGCCGAAACCGTGCCGGGGTTTGAAGCGACCTCGTGGCAAGGCGTGGTGGTGCCGGCGGGCACGCCGCGCACGATAGTCGAGCGGCTGCATCGCGAAATCGCCAAGGCGCTGCAAGCGCCGGATATCACCGAGCGGCTCGCGGCCGATGGCACGGCCGCCGGCGGCATTACGCCGGAAGCGTTTGCGGCGTTTATCAAAAGCGAAATCGAAAAGTGGGCGAAGGTGGTGAAGACTTCCGGCGCGAAGGCGGATTGAGCCGTGAAGCGTGAGGGGTGAGGCGTTTAGCTCGGTGGTTGGTTCAATGTTGCGTGCTAGGCGTTGTGGCGATTGGCGTGCCGCACGCGCAACCTTATCCCACCAAGCCGATTCGGCTGGTGGTGTCCGTGCAACCCGGCGGCAATCTCGATCTGGTCGGCCGCGCGCTTGCTGATCGCTTGAGCGAAAGTCTGGGCCAACGCATGTTCGTGGAAAACCGGCCCGGCGCGAACAGCACCATCGGTTTATCGAGTGTCGCGCGCAGCGCGCCCGATGGTTACACGCTGGTGATGGTGGCGCAGAGTGCGCTGGTGGCGCCGCGCATGATGAAAAATCCGCCGTATGACCCCACGCGCGATCTCGCCGGCGTGAGCTTGATCGCCACGCTGCCGCTACTGCTGGTGGTGCATCCGTCGCTGCCGGTTCAAAGCGTCAAGGAATTTATCGCGCTCGCCAAGGCGCGGCCGGGTGAGTTGAATGCCGGTACTTCGGGAAACGGCTCCGGTTCGCACCTGGCGCTGGAGCTTTTTACGCGCTTGGCGGGCGTGAATATCATGCGCATTCCGTATAACGGCGACGCGACGGCGATCGTCGATTTACTGGGCGGGCAAGTGCCGGTGAAATTCGACAATGTGTCGACCTCGCTCGCGCATGTGCGCGGCAACCGCTTGCGCGCGCTTGGCGTCACCAGTGTAAAGCGCAGCGAGCTGATGCCCGGGTTGCCGGCGATCGCGGAAACCTTGCCGGGTTTTCAGGCAAGCATCTTCAACGGCATGATGGCGCCGGCCGCCACGCCGCCCGACATTTTGTCGCGGTTGCACGGCGACATCGTCAAATTCACCCAAGCGCCCGAGATTCGTAAGCGTTTTGCGGCGCAGGGCACCGAGTTGCAGGCGAGCGCCTCGCACGGCGAATTCACCGCGTTTATCAATACCGAATACCTGCGTTGGGCCAGGGTGCTTGAAGCGGCAGGGATAAAGCCGGAGTAATCGCCGTCGTGTATTGCGGCGCGCGCGCTTTTGGGGTTAATGTGATGGCTGCCGCGAAGGTTTGCCGCGCGGCCGCAAATTGACCCCAACCATGTTCGCTGCGCGCATCCGTCGCCGCTGCAGGGCCGGGAGAGACGCCGCAATGCGCGCATCGCGGCTCGTTCTCATCAGCCTCGTTCGGCGTTTCTTCGCCTACCCGCGGTGCCTTGCCCGGCGGGGAACAGCGGGCGCACGCCGCCCGCTCGCGCGGGCGGGATTTGCGATGGGGCGCTTCGTCTTGTATGGATTGGCGCTCGGCGTTGTTGCGGGCGCGGGCAACGCCAGCATACCGCGCTCCCACAGCGAGTTTCCGGCCAAACCCATTCGCATCATTGTCCCCAACTCGGCAGGCGCGGCGGAAGATTTTTTCGCGCGCATGCTCGCCGAAGAAATGGCGGCGTTTTATCTGCGCCGCGTGTTCGTGGACAATCGCGCCGGCGCCGGCGGGCTGATCGGTAACGCGCGCATGTCGCGCGCGAACGCCGACGGCTACACGCTGGGCACGGTCAGCGTGACGCGATTGATTTCCGAGTTGGTGCGCGATAACCCGCCGTATCGCGCGCTGGATGATATTGTCGGCGTCGCGCATGTGGCCTCGATCACCAATGTGCTGGTGATATCGCGCGCGCTGCCGGCCGCCAACGCGCGCGAGTTCGTGCACTACGCGCGCGTGCGCCCCGGCGAACTGAATTTTGCTTCGCTCGGCATGGGCTCGGCCTCGCATCTGGCGGGGCAGGTATTTTCGCGCGCGCTCAACATCGATGCGGTGCACGTGCCGTTCAGAATGATCTCCGATTCGTTCGTGGAAATGTTGCTGGGCCGCGTGCATTACGCGATTCACACCCTGCCCGCGGCGCTTGGCCCGCTGCGCGAGCGCCGCTTGCGCGCGCTGGCGGTGATGACGCCGCAACGCAGCCCAACGCTGCCGCAAGTGCCGTCGATTGTCGAAGTGGGTTTGCCCGAAGCGCAGTTCGACAGTTGGTCGGGCCTGGTCGCGCCGGTGGGCACGCCGCGGCGTATCGTGGAGCAATTGCACGGCGACATCTCGCGCCTGCTGCGCAACAATCTGCTGCGCGAACGCTTTGTGCACCAGGGCGCGGAATCCACGCCCGACAAGACCCCCGAAGGGTTTATGCGGCACATGCAAGACGAATACACGCGCTTTCAAGTGATCATTCGTGCAAGCAATATCAAGATCGATTAAAAAATCAATAAAATCAAATACTTATGTTTTACCACTAACCCACGCCAGGAGCCCGCGATGACCATCAAGCTCAACCACTTGCACATTAAAACCAAAAGCCCCGACAAGACAGCGAAGTTTTATGTCGACACCTTTGGCGCAAAAATTACCAGCCAGTCGCCCACCGGCGGCTATCGTGTCGACCTGCACGGCTTGTCGCTGAACATCACCGACTTGCACCCGACGCAAAAGCGCCAGCAAGCGTACGGCATGGAACATATCGCGATGGACACCGATGAACTGGATAACGTGGTTGCCAAATTAAAGGCCGGCGGCGCGAAAATTCTGGAAGAAACGGTGGTCAGCGGTAACCGCCGCGTGTGTTTTTTCGAGGGGCCGGATGGGGTGCAGTTAGAGTTCATCGAAATGAAATAAGCCAAGGAGAACACCATGGCAGCAAATCCATTACGCGTAGGCATGATCGGCGCCGGCGGGCGCTGGGGTCCGCGCGCGCATGTGCCGGCGCTGTTAAACGGCGTGCCGCAAGCGCAGCTGTTCGCGCTGTGCACGGCGCACGCCGATACCGCGCAGGCCGCGGCGGATAAATTCGGCATCAAACGTGCCTATGGCAGCGATGCCGCGTTGCATGCCGATAAAGAAGTCGAGGCGGCGCTGGTGGCGGTGCGCGTGCCGGCGCATTACGCGCTGACCAAAACCGCGCTGGAAGCGGGCAAGCACGTGTATTGCGAATGGCCGCTGGGGGCGACCACCCAGGAAGCCGAGGAACTCGCCGCGCTCGCCAGGCGCAACAACTTGCGCACCATGGTCGGATTGCAGCGTCGTGCGTCGCCCGCCTACCTCTACCTGCGCGAGTTGATCGAGCAAGGTTACGTCGGGCAGGTGCTGTCGGTGCATCTGTCGCAGATGGGCAGCGGCGTATTGCAACGCCCGCCGGATCGCATCTGGCAGCGCGATGTGACGCTGGGCGCGAACACGCTCACCATTACTTTTGGCCATTCGATCGACGCGTTGTGCATGGTGGTGGGTGAACTCACCGAAGTCTCGGCGCTGGTTAGCACGCAAGTGCCGCAGTGGTTCGAGACCGGCACCAATCGCTATGTCGATGTGACTTCGCCCGATAACATCATGATTCAGGGGCGCACCGCCGGCGGCGCGCTCGTCAACGCTTACGTCGGCGTGCATCCGTTTCACGGCAGCGGCTACCGCTTTGAGATTTACGGCAAGCAAGGCACGCTGATGATGGTGGGCGGCGGCGAAGCGGGCGAGGAAACCAAACGCAAAATCATGGGCGGCAAAAAGGACGACAAAACCTTGCAAGAACTGCCGGTGCCGGAAAAATTCAAGTGGGTGCCCGAGGCGGTGCGCGGCAGCGGCGCGGGTTACGATGTCGGCCAGATGTGGGTGAATTTTGCCAACGGCATACGCACCGGACAGGCCAATGTCGCGGACTTCGATCATGCGGTGCGGCGGCATCGCCTGCTCGATGCGATACGTCGCGCCTCGCAAACGGGGCAACGGCAGACGGTCGCCGCTAATTGAACAGCGTCGGCATTGCCGGGGCTGGTGCAGCGTTGTCGCGCCGCGTCCTGGCGGCGTGCGACGTATTAATGCGGCACTATCGACGGTCGCGGGGGTGTTTTGATATAAAATAAAAATATCAATAAAATCAAATAGTTACAATAATCACATAAAACCCTAAGTGGCGTCACGTAGCGACAATGGCGCCACATCATGCCGCTTGCGCGTGCCCCTGACAGCGTCGCAAGCCGCTGTGCCCGCGCTATGAGCCGCGGGTGAGCCCTTGCGCGGCGTGCTTCGGTTACCATTGCCGCCCACTATAAAATTTCGAGGAGAAAAAAATGTTTGGAGCCCGTGTACGTCTGGTGTTGGGCGCAGCCGCATTGGTCGCCGCCAACTTTGCCTGGGCGGCGCAGTCCTATCCCAACCGCCCGATACGCATCATCGTGCCGGCGCAGCCCGGCGGCACCACCGACTATCTCGCGCGCTTGCTTGCGACGCGGTTCGCCGAGGCGTGGAAACAGCAGGGCATCGTCGATAACCGAGGCAGTGCTTCGGGTGTGAACGCGGCGGAGATCACCAAGAACGCCGCGGCGGATGGTTACACCTTATATCTGGTTTACCACCAGCACACGATCAACGGGGCGCTCTTGCCCAAGCTGCCGTATCACCCGGTCAACGATTTCACGCCGATTTCGCAAATGACGCAGGCGGGCACGATTTTGGTGGTCAACCCGTCGCACGCCGCCAAGTCGCTGAAGGATTTCCTCGATTGGACCAAAAGCACCAAGGAGTCGATCAACTTCGGCAGCGCGGGCATCGGCAGCGGCGGGCATCTGGCGGGTGAACTCTTGAAACTGATGACCGGCATCAAGGCGCAGCACATCCCCTACAAGGGCACCGGGCCGGCGTTGCTCGATCTGATCGCCGGGCAATACCACTTTAACTTCACCGGCATGGCGCCGGGCTTGGCGCAGGTGCGCGGCGGAAAGCTGCGCGGTATCGCGGTCACCACCTCCAAACGGTTGCAAGCGGTGCCCGATATACCGGCCATGGCGGAAGCGTTGCCGGGTTTTGAGGTGGTGGGCTGGTATGGCTTGGCCGCGCCGGCGAATCTGCCCAAGCCGTTGTTGGACAAGGTGCACGCCGAAGTCGCCGCGTTTGTGAAGACGCCCGATTTTGTGAAGCGCGCGCAGGCCGATGGCGCCGAAGCGGTGGGCAGCGATCCGGAATCGTTTCGCCAGTTCATGCTGGCCGACATGAAGAAATGGGCCGATGTGGTGAAGCGCAGCGGGGCGACGTTTAACTAAGGAAACACTGAATAAGTTAATTCCGTTCATGCTTCGATGCTTTGACAGGCCCAGCATCACCGCGAACGGAATCAACAACTTGGCGTTCGCCCTGAGCTCGGCGAAGGACTTGTGCAGCGTTTAGCCGATGGCGTACTCGGGCGGACAGAGGCTGCCTGGAGAATCGTGGGCAAGCGCGCAATGGCGCATGGCCGGGTGGCGCCACGCGAGCGCGACGTGGTCGGCAAGTATGTCAGAGGTTTGCATTCGGCACTGGATTAGGTAAATTCGAAGATGTGGTTTCACAACAGGCCGGCGCCATCCGGCCATCACGAGGAGCATCATGAGCAAACTTGCGTTCAAACTATTGGTAATTTCCGCCGCCGGCTTTTGCGCGGCGAGTGCATGGGCGCAAAGCGCCGCTAATTTTCCGCAGCGTCCGATACGCGTGGTGGTGGGCTTCCCGCCGGGCGGCGCCACCGACATTTTCGCGCGTATCTTGAGCCAGCATCTGGCGGCTTCGTGGGGTCAACCGGTGGTGGTGGATAATCGCAGCGGCGCCACCGGCACGCTGGCGGCCGATTTGGTGTCCAAGGCCGCGCCCGATGGCTACACCACGATGATGGTCGCCAGCGGCCCGTTCACCATCAGCGCCAGCACTTATGAGAAGCTGTCCTACGACACCGTTAGCAGCTTTGCCGCGCTGTCGCTGTTGACTTGGGTGACCAATGCCATCGTGGTGCCGCAGAATTCGCCGATCAAGTCGCTGCCCGATTTGATCCGCATGGCCAAGGAAAAACCGGGGCAATTGACCCATTCCTCCTCGGGTAGCGGCTCGTTGCACCATCTGGCGGGCGAGGTGTTTAAGCGCTTGACCGGCACGCAGATGGTGCATGTGCCGTTCAAGGGCGGCGGCCCCGCGCTGGTGGCGATCAGTTCGGGTGAGGTGACTTTCGGCATGTCTTCCGTGCCCTCGATCATGCCGCTATATCAGGCCAAGCGGCTGCGGCCGATCGTGGTCACCAGCGCCAATCGCTCCGCCGCGCTGCCTGATGTGCCAACGATCGCGCAAGCCGGCGTGCCGCTGCCCGCGGGGGTGGAAATGCGCGAATGGTACGGCATGCTCGCACCGCGCAATACACCGCCGGATATCGTCAATAAGCTAAACGCCGAGATGGTGAAAATTTTTAATCGCCCCGACGTGCAACAGCGCTTGACTGAAATGGGCGCCGAGCTTGCCGGTACCACGCCCCAAGCGATGGCGGCGCAGATCGCCAATGACGTCAAAACCTGGGCCAAATGGGTGAAAGACGTGGGGATCACGGCGAACTAGCGCGGAGCCGTCAGAGAATTTTATAAGTATATGATTTTATTGATAATTTTATGGAACAACGTCATCTGGGCCGATCTGGACTCAAAGTCTCCCTGGTGGGCTTGGGCTGCAACAATTTCGGCGGCGCGCGCTGTAATTTTGAAATGTCGCGCCGAGTGATTCATCAGGCGCTTGATTTGGGCGTGACCCACATCGATACCGCCGATACCTACGGCGCGCGCGGCGAATGCGAAGAAATTCTCGGCAAGTGCCTGGGCGATCGGCGCAAGGATGTAGTGCTCGTCACCAAGTGCGGGCAGCCGATGGATGACGCAGGTGTCAAGCGCGGCGCTTCGCGGCGCTACATCCTTTCGGCGATCGAGGCGAGCTTGAAGCGGTTGAATACCGATTACATCGACCTGTAATTCATCCATCGCCCCGATCCGCAAACGCCGATCGAGGAAACCCTGCGCACGCTGGATGATTTGGTGCGCGCGGGCAAAGTGCGCTACACCGGCTGCTCGACTTTCGCGTCGTGGCAATTGGTCGAAGCGCAGTGGACGTCGCGGCATCACAACTTGAATCACTTCGTCACTTGCCAAGATCAATACAACCTGCTGCAGCGCGGCATCGAGCGCGAGTTGTTGCCGGCGATGCAAGCGTACGGCTTAGGTTTGGTCCCGCACACGCCGCTGGCGGCGGGGCTGTTGAGCGGCAAATACCAACGCAACGCGCCGATGCCGGAGACCGGGCGTTTGACGCGCGAGCAAAACCAGGCGTCACGCTGGATTACCGATGCCAATTGGCCAATCGTGGAACGCCTTGCCGCATTCGCCGCGGCGCGCGGCCATAACTTGCTGGAACTGGCGATGAGCTGGCTCGCGGCGCAGCCGTTGGTCGATAGCATCATCGCGGGGGCGACCACGCCGCAGCAAGTCGAGGCCAATGTGAAGGCGGTGAACTGGCGGCTGACGGCCGAGGAGCTGACGGAGATTGATAAGCTGACGCGGCGCGGCGGGTAAGCGCGCTACGCAGCGAATTGCGCCTTCCCACCATTGTCATTCTGGCTTTCGCCAGAATGACGGAGTGGAGTATGACTCGCTTATTCGCTACCCTACGTATATGAATTCCCCATCGGAGACCCCCATGCCACTAGCCTTGACCGGCATCCGCGTAATCGACATGACCCACAACCAAGCCGGCCCGGCTTGCGCGCAACTGATGGGCTTTCTCGGCGCGGACGTCATCAAACTCGAAGAACCCAAAGGCGGCGACATCGCGCGTGCGCAAAACAACGACGAGTTATTCTTTTTATGCTTCAACGCCAACAAACGCAGCCTCACGCTGAACCTCAAAACCGAGGAAGCCAAGGCGCATTTCAAAAAAATCATCGCGCAATCCGACGTGCTGATCGAAAACTTCGGCCCCGGCGCGCTCGAGCGCATGGGCTTGGGCTGGAAGGAGTTGCAAAAAATCAACCCGCGTTTGATTTACGCCACCATCAAGGGCTTCGGCACTTACGGCCCGCACGCGCATATGAAAAGCTTCGAGCCGATCGCGCAGGCGATGGGCGGCGGCATGTGCGTCACCGGTTTCGAGGACGGGCCGCCGACCTACAACTGGCCTTCCATTGGCGACAGCGGCACCGGCATGCACATGGCGATTGCCATCCTCGCGGCACTGAACCAACGCCATGCCACCGGTCGCGGCCAGCATGTCGAAGTGTCGATGCAAGAAGCGGTGTTGAACCTGATTCGCATCAGCCTGCGCGAACATCAACGCAACGGCGTGCCGGTGCGCACCGGCAACCAGCTCGGCAAAACCGTGCCCGGCACCACCTATCCCTGTGCGCCCGGCGGCCCCAACGACTGGGTGTACATCTACGCGCCGCCGCAAATGTGGGGTGCGGTGTGCAAGGTGCTGGGGCGGCCGGAGCTCGAAAACAACCCGCTGTTTAAAACCGCGAACGACCGCTGGACCAATCGCGCCGCGCTCGATGCCATCATCACCGAGTGGACGATGGCGCGCGGCAAATACGAGGCGATGAAGCTGATGGGCGATGCCGGCGTGCCCGCGGGCGCGTGCCAGGACACGGCGGAAGTGCTCGCCGATCCGCACTTAAAAGCGCGCGAGATGATCCGCGAACTTGATTACCCGCCGCGCGGCAAATTCACAACCGTGGGTTGCCCGTTGAAACTTTCCGATTCGCCGGTGAGTATTACGCGCCCGCCGATGTTAGGCGAACATACCGAGTACCTGCTGGGTGAGTTGTGTGGCGTGGCGCCGGCGGAGGTTAAGCGGATGAAGCAGGAGGGCGTGGTTTAGTGAACATAAAAAATTAAATTAAATAAAATCAAATGCTTATGTTAAATTGATGTGGCGCATTGAGCACACGTCACCGAACCATTTGTTTGCGCGCCTGATACCGTGTAAGCGATAATCTTCTAGCAACCAGCGCACTGAGTTGCGCTGGAACGAGCTTTCCTATGAGCGCAGTCATTATCGAACACGTAGACGTTGCCGATTTGCCGGAGACTTGGCGCGCCAAACTGACCGCGCCGGCCACGGCGCGCGTGACAGTGCGCATCGAAACCGAAGAGCCGGCTAGCGCGCCGGATACCAGCGGTTTTGTCACCAGCGATCCGGCCTTCGGCATTTGGCGCGACCGCGAAGACATGGCGGATGTCGCCGACTACGTGCGAAAGCTTCGCGCGCCGCGCTATCAACGCGACGGTTCGCGCAGCAAAGACTGATTCGGGTGCTGGTCGATACCGACGTATTGATCTGGCACCTGCGCGGATTACCGCGCGCAACTCAGCGCCTAGACGAGTTGCCTCGACTGACGATTTCCGCAATTACTTGGCTCGAACTTCTGCATGGCATGCGTAATCGCGCCGAACTGGAGGCGACGAAAAAGAGTTTTGCCATGCGCAACGCCGAGACGCTGCCGCTGACGCCCGAAATCACCCAGCGTGCGATGTCGATTATGGAAAATCTCGCGTTGTCACACGGCTTGGGCATCGGCGATGCCTTGATCGCGGGAACAGCGTTGATTCATGGCGTACCGCTGTTAACTGGCAACGTCAAGCACTTTACCGCGATCGACGGTTTGCAAATCGAAAGGTTCGATGCAACAGCGGGTGTCGCGCCGCCATGAAAAAAATGGTGTCACCCCGCTAGGCCTAAAAATATTTTTTCGTTCCTACAATCATTTCACGGAGCCCCCCATGCCCGACCTACTAGAAACCATCGAAGACGGCATCGCCGTTCTAACCCTGAATCGTCCCGAAGCGTTAAACGCGCTGTCGATGGACATCCGCCATGGCTTGTTGAACGCCTTGGAGCGTTACGCCGACGATAGCAACGTGCGTTGCATCGTCATAACCGGCGCCGGGCGTGCGTTTAGCTCGGGTGGTGACGTGAAAGGCATGGGCGATCGCGCGGCGCGCGGGTATGAAGCGCGCGCGCGCGGCATCCAGTTTTCCGCGACCATACCGATGGCGATGAGGAAGCACCCCAAGGTGATTATCGCCATGGTGAACGGCGTCGCCGCGGGCGCGGGCATGAGCATGTCGCTCGCCTGCGATTTGCGCATCGCCGGCAAGTCGGCGCGGTTTACCACGGCGTTCCTCAAGATCGGGCTTTCCGGCGATTGGGGCGGCACGTGGACGCTGACCCAACTCGTCGGCACCGCCAAGGCGCGCGAGTTGTTTTTGATGCCGGACATGGTGAGCGCCGATGATGCGTTAAAACTGGGCATCGTCAACCGCGTGGTGGAAGACGCCGAACTGCGCGGCGCGACGATGGAGGTTGCGCGGCGCATCGCGGAAATGCCACCGGTGGCGGTGGCGGCAATCAAGCGCAATTTATTCGCCGCCGAAAGCGAAAGTTTCGCCGCGTGCATCGACTACGAAGCCTACAACCAGGCTCGCTGCTCGCAGACCGATGATCACCTCGAAGCGGTGGCGGCGTTCAAAGAGAAACGCAAGCCGATGTTTAAGGGGCGGTAGGCGCGCTCCTGGTGCGGTTGTTACCCTCACCCTCGTGTCTTCGCCTCTCCCGGCGGGAGAGGGTGTTGAAGCCCTTCTCCCCTCGCGAGAAGGGTGGGGATGAGGGAGATTTTTTCGAAGTACTGCAGCTTCAAATCACTGCGTCTGTATCCCCGCCTTTTTCACCATCGCGATCCATTCCTTGATTTCGCGCCTGATGAGCGCGTCGAAAGCCTGCGGCGTGCCGCCCGCTGGCTCTGCGCCTTGCGCGAGAAATTGGTCGCGCACGTCCGCCGCAGCGAGCGCGGCGTTGGCGTCTTTGTTGATTTTGGCCAGCACCGCCGGCGGCAGATGCGCCGGGCCGATCAAACCCAGCCAGTAGTTCACATTAAAGCCCGCGTAACCCTGCTCCGCGATGGTGGGCACGTCGGGCATAAAGCTCGAGCGTTTTAAGCTGGTGACGGCGATGGCGCGCAGGCGGCCGGCTTTAATGAACGGCGCCAGCGCCGGCACCGAGGTTGAAGCCATCATCAGTTGTCCGCTGATGGCATCGTTCACCGCGGGCACGCCGCCCTTGTAGGGCACGTGGGTCAGGTTGATGCCCGCCACCGAGCGGAATAATTCGATCGCCATGTGTTGATGCGTGGCGTGGCCACCGGTGCCGTAATTCATTTTGCCGGGAAATTTTTTCGCGAAATCCACAAACTCGGTCAGGTTGCGCATCGGCGCGGCGAGATTCACCGCAATCAAGTTGGGGGAATTGGAGACCACCACGATGGGCGAGAAATCGCGATCCTCGTCGTACGGGCGCTTGGCGAACATGCTGGGGTTGATGGCGTGCGTGGCGGTGCCCATCAGCAGGGTGTGGCCGTCGGCGGCCGCGCGTGCGACGATTTCGGTGGCGATAATATTGCTCGCGCCGGGCCGGTTGTCGACCACGATTTGCGCGTTCCAGCGTTCGCTCAGAGCGCGTGCGATCAGCCGCCCGGAGATATCGGCGCCGCCGCCGGGCGGAAACGGGATCAGCAGGCGCACTGGGCGCGCCGGATAGGTTTGCGCAGCCGCTTGCACGGCAACGCCGCTTAATGTCAGGGCCAAAATGCAAATCGCGTACTTGGCGCAGGCGCCGCTCATGCCCATACTCCGACGGTGAGTAGGAGCTCATGCTATCAGAACGCATCGGGCAAGTCGCTGAAATGACGCCACAGCATAAAAATTATTAAGGAAGCGCTGAATAAGTCCTCGATTGCTCTGTAAACGCGAATCCCAGTGGTACGTTCTGATTGGGAGGACGTATTCGCGAGCCACGAGGCAAGACATGAAACAAATGACGCTGGCAGCAGTGAGCGGATTTGAAAAACACAGCCGC
>VGIF01000061.1 GCA_016868015.1 Betaproteobacteria bacterium | reverse complement strand
CGCCTTGCGCGTGGCGCGGCTGTGCTTTTCAAATCCGCTCACTGCTGCCAGCGTCATTTGTTTCATGTCTTGCCTCGTGGCTCGCGAATACGTCCTCCCAATCAGAACGTACCACTGGAATTCGCGTTTACAGAGCAATCGGGGACTTATTCAGCGCTTCCTTAGTTTTTTTAAGAGGCTTAACGATGAACCACCCCCAAGAAATCCCCGTGCGCGAGCGCGTCAGCGCCGAGGAATGGGCCGTGCGCGTCGATCTCGCGGCGGCGTATCGCGTCGCGGCGCACATGCGCTGGACCGATTTGATTTACACCCACATCTCGGCGCGGGTTCCGGGCGGCAAGCCACACTTTTTGTTGAACGCCTTTGGCTTGATGTGGGACGAGGTCCAGGCCTCGAATCTGGTCACCGTCGATTACGACGGCGAAATCGTCGACGACCCGACGGGCCTGGGCTGCAACCGCGCGGGTTTTGTGATTCACAGCGCGATCCACAAAGCGCGGCCGGAGATCAATTGTGTGATGCATACACACACTGCCGCCGGCATCGGCGTGTCGGCGCAAGAGCAGGGCTTGTTGCCGCTGTCGCAGCATGCGATGCGCTTGACCGGCAACGTCAGTTATCACGATTACGAAGGCGCCGCGCTGGAACTCGATGAGCGTGAGCGCCTGGTCGCCGACATGGGGCAGCGCATGACGATGATTTTGCGCAACCACGGCTTGCTTGCCGCCGGACGCACCGTGCGCGAGGCTGTCGATTACATGTATTACCTCGAGCGCGCGTGCCAGGCGCAGATTGCGGCTCTGGCGGGCGGGGCGAAAGTGGTGATGCCGTCCAAAGCGATTGCCGAGAAAGTTGCGGCGCAGTTCGAGCGGCCGGGCTATCAGGAGAAGAAGGGCGAGTGGCGCGCGTTGTTGCGTGCGTTGGATAAGGCCGATCCGTCTTACAAAACCTAATTTCCTCTGTTCCTATCCGCACCTAATGTTTTGTTCCTTCCCCTGCTTGCGGGGTAAGGGATGTCCGGTTTTCGTTACACATCAAATCAGTCAAACAGGGATTTTCAAAATGACCAAAGGCGAAATGTCGCAACCCAAAGATTACAAAATGATCGTCGAAAAAGACGTGTGGATACCGCTGCGCGACGGCACGCAGATCTGCGCGGATATTTTCAGACCCGACGGCGGCAGCGAAAAATTCCCGGTGATCATGTCGCTCGGCCCCTACATGAAAGACAAGCTGTGGGTGCCGCCGCCCGACCTGGAAGAAAAACCCAATCCCTATATGAACTGGGAGACGGTGAATCCGCTGTGGTGGTGCCCGCGCGGCTATGCGTTGCTCAGAGTGGACACGCGCGGTTCGGGCAAATCGCCGGGGAAATCGGAGCCCAGTTCTTACCAAGAATCGCTCGATGCGTATGATTGCATCGAGTGGGTAGCGAAGCAGCCGTGGGCTAACGGCAACGTCGGCACTTGCGGCATTTCGTATCTGGCGGCGTTTCAGTGGAAAGTGGCAGGGCTGCAGCCGCCGTCACTCAAATGCATTATTCCGTGGGAAGGGCGCGCCGATCAGTACCGCGATCAGGGTTACCATGGCGGTATTTTCGCGTTCGGCTTTATCACGAGCTGGGCGAATCGCAACACCGCGTGGAACCTGCTCGACAAGCCGCGCAGCTACAACCCCGATGCGTTCGACAATAATTTGTTGTGGCATTTCATGCGCAACGACCTCGACTCCGAGTGGTGGCGCATGTGCAGCGCGCGCTGGGACAAGATCGAAGTGCCGGTGTTTTCCGCCGGCAACTGGAGCGGTTTCGGCATGCATTTACGCGGCAACACCGAAGCATACTTGTGCGCGAAATCCAGACACAAAAAGCTGCGCATCCACAGCGGCACGCACTTTCACGCGTTTTACGCCGAAGAAGGGCGCATCGACCAACTGCGTTTCATGGATTACTGGTTAAAGGGCATCGATACCGGCATCATGGACGAGCCGCCGGTGAAGCTCGAGATTCGCACTGGTGGTACGCAGCGCTCGGCGTTTCGCTTCGAGGATGATTGGCCGATCCCGCGCACGCAATGGACGAAATTTTATCTGCGTATCGACCGCGATCCGGTGGAGAGCGCGAAAGCGAGCGAAGGCGAGTTGGTGACAGCGCCGATCGCCAGCGAAGCTAGGGTGAGCTATGGCGCCGCCGCGCCCTCGCGCCCCGGCAAAATGCCGCGCGGCGTATCGTTCGAAACACCGGTGTTGTCCGAGGACACCGAGGTTACCGGGCATATTGTGTTGAACGTGTGGGTGTCGAGCACCAATGACGATATGGATATTTTCGCCACCATTCGCAACATCGGCCCCGACGGCAACGACGTGATGGAAATGGGCCAGATGGGCGAGCCGCTGCAATGTGTGACCAAGGGTTGGTTGCGTGCCTCGCACCGCAAGCTCGACGCGGAAAAATCGCTACCGTTCCGGCCGTATCACGCGCACAACGAGCGCTGGCCGCTGGAGAAAGGCAAGCCCGTCGAGTGCCAAGTCGAAATCATCGCCACCAGCATGGTGTTCAAGAAGGGCCACAAAATCCGTCTCGACATTTCGCCGGCCGATGGCGTGGGCACGCAACACTTCACGCACTTTCATGCGGATTACAACCAGGGTGGCGTAAGCACCATACACTCCGGCGGCGACAAGCAGACTTGGTTGATGTTGCCGATTATTCCGCCGAAGTAAATCCGCGCTTGAAGGTGCCGGGCGACTCGCGCTGGTTCAAGGAGACCCCATGAAATACGAACTGTACTACTGGCCGCATATTCAAGGCCGTGGCGAATACGTGCGGCTCACGCTCGAAGAAGGCGAAGCCGATTACGTCGACGTCGCGCGTTTGCCGGAGGCCGAAGGCGGCGGCCGGCCCGCGGTGGCGCGCTTGCTGCAAGATGCGGCAAACACCCACCCGCCGTACGCGCCGCCGCTGTTGAAGGCGGGCAAGCAGATGATTTCGCACACCGCGAATATTTTGCGCTTTCTCGGGCCGCGTCTGAATCTCGTGCCCAAGGCGGCGGCGATGCAAACCTATGCGCACGGCGTGCAACTGACGATGACCGACTTCGTGCGCGAGGCGCACGACGTGCATCACCCGATCGCCAACAGCCTTTACTACGAAGACCAGAAAACCGAGGCGCTGCGCCGCAGCGGGCATTTTCGCAACGAGCGGCTCACCAAATTTTTGAGTTACTTCGAGACCGTGATCGCGCGCGGCAGCGGCAAATACATGCTGGGGAAATCGTTGTCGTATGTCGATTTGTCGATGTTTCAGGTGATGGCCTCGCTGAATTACGCGTTTCCGAAGGCAATGGCGGGGCTTGCTGATAAGACGGTGCGGCTGCGTACTTTGCACGATCTGGTTGCGGCACGCCCGCGCATTGCGCGCTACGTCGCTTCGTCCGCGCGGCTGGCGTTTTCCACGCATGATTTGATGCGGGACTATCCGGAGCTCGACGGCTGATGACACTCGAAGCAAATAAACGCGTGATCGAGCGCTTAATGGAACAAGGCCACAATCGGCAAGACGCCCAGGCCGCCGCCGCGTGCTACACCGAAGACGCGATGAACCATGGCCGCGTTGTTGGGCGCGCTGGCATGCAAGCGGTGTTCGAAACGCTCTACGTGGTGTTCCCGGATTTTCATTACCGCATACTGGAGAGCACGGCGGAGGGCGACCGAGTGGTGTGCAAACTCGAAATGACCGGCACGCATCGCGGTCAGCCGAAACTGCGCGAAGCGTTTAGCGGCATGCTCACCGGCGTGCCGCCCACCGGTAAAACCGTGAAGGTGCTGCAATTTCACAGCTTTCGCATGCGCGACGGGCTGATCGCCGAGCACGCAGCGGTGCGCGATGATATGGGGATGGTGTTGCAGTTGGGGCAGGCGCAGCGGCCGTGATGTGGTAGGGCGAGAGCTATCCCGCCTTCATGCGGGCCGGCGATACGCGCCGACGGCGGGATACGCTGCGCTTCTCCTGCCCTACGGTTACTTTTTGCGGCTAGGCCATGCGCAATAACTTCGCCGCGTTGCCGCCCACAATCGCATCGCGCTCGTTCGACGACAAATCTTTGAGCCGATCCAACACCGCCACCGGCTGCGTATAACTCATATCCGCCGGGCAGTCGCTGCCCATCACCACGCGGTCGACACCGACCAGTTCGATCAGGTTCATCAAAATTTTGTCGCTGTGGGTGATGGTGTCGTAGTGAAAACGGCGCAGGTAGCTGGAGGGCGGTTGGGTCATGTGTTTGCATTCGGCGCGCACCGTGGTGCCGTGGTCCATGCGGCCGATCAGCCACGGGAAGCTGCCGCCGGCGTGCGGCAGCATCACGTCGAGTTTGGGGAAGGCGTCCATCACGCCACCGAACACCAGCGAGGCGGCGGCGATGCCCGATTCATAGGGGTTGCCCAAGAAGTTGCCCAAGTGGTACTTCATCATGCGTTCCTTGCCCACGGGCGCTACCGGGTGCAGGAAAATCGGCAGATTGAGTTTTTCGCATTGCTCGTAGACTGGCCAGAATTCTTTTTCGTCGAGGTTCTTGCCCTGGATGTGGGTCGGCAGGTAAACGCCGCGGATGCCGAGGAGCCTGGCCGCGCGTTTGACTTCCGCCACCGCCAGCGCGGGCGCCTGCATCGGCAGCGTCGCCATGCCGATAAAACGTTTGGGGTATTGTTCATGCACGCGCGCGCAGCCGTCGTTGAACACTTGCGCGAGCTTGGCGCCGAATTCCGGCGGCGCCCAATGCACCATCGGGCTGGTGAGGGACAGCGCATGCATGTCGACGCGCGCATCGTCCATCAGTTTCAAGCGGTACGGGATTTCTATATACGGCGGCGTGAGGTTGGGCCGCAGCCGTACGCCGGGCATCGAAGCGACCAAGCGCCCTTGGTCGTTGCGCGTGACTTCCACGCCGTTCTTGGGGCCTTCGCGTTCGATGGTGTCGACCCATTCCGGGGGGAACCAGTGGGCGTGGGTGTCCAGTGTGATCATGGCGTTCCTTTTAAAAACCTTAGACGCAGATTAACGCAGATGAACGCAGATGAACGCAGATTTTTTCGCGGTTAATCTGCGTTAATCTGCGTCTAAAAAAGGTGTTTATGTTAATTGAGCGGCATTTTCGAGTCGACGATGATTCGCCGAAACTTCTCCACTTCATTTTTCCATTTTTCGCTGAACTGCTCCGGCGTGCTATTGACCACCGTGTGGCCGGTGCTTTCCAATCGCTCTCGAATTTCCGGCAGGGCGATGACGCGCGCGCTTTCCTTGTATAGCCCTTGGATCACGGCGGGGGGCGTTTTGACCGGCACGAACAAGCCATACCACATTTCCACTGCATAGCCGGGCAAGCCGCTTTCGGCGATGGTGGGCACGTCCGGGATACGCGCGCTGCGATTGGCGCTGGTAACGCCGAGCAGGCGCAACTTGCCGCTTCTGGCATGTCCTTCCACAGCGAGCAGATTGGTGAACAGCACATCCGCTTCGCCGGACATCAGGGCGATGACTGACGGCCCGCCACCCTTGTAGTTGATGTTTTGCATGTCGATATTCGCTTGCAGCTTCATCGCATTGCCGGCGAGTTCGCCGGTGGCGCCGGCGATGGCGATATTGAGCTTGCCCGGCATTTTTTTGGCGAGCGCGATAAGTTCCTTTGCATTGCGCGCAGGCACATTGGGGTGCGCGAGCAGCACCAGCGTGGGCGAGGCGATTTCGCTTACCGCCGCGAAGTCGCGCAAAGTATCGTACGGCAGTCTTCTGTAGAGCGAAGCGTTGATCGCATGCGTGCCGGAATTGCCGATGATCATCATGGTGCCGTCGGCCGGGCCGCGCGCCACCATTTCAGAACCGAGGATGCCGTTGTTGCTGGCGCGGTTGTCGACCACCACGTTTTGCTTGATCGCTTCCGACAAGCGCGGCGCCATCAGCCGCGCAATTAAATCCGGGCCGCCGCCCGGCGCGTTGGGAAGGATGATTTGCACGGTGCGTGTGGGTTGCCACTGCGCCTGAACGGGAGCGGCAGCGGCTGCTACAACGACTGCGAGCGCAAAAGCTTTAATGGCCATCGACGTTCTCCTCAATGTTGTCATTGTGAGGAGGAGTCTACCGAAATTTTTCGCTTCGGCGCGCACGCCGGCGCGCCGCGTGGCACTAAATGCACTGCGTCGATACTTTATAAGTATTTGATTTTATTTAATAATTCGCCAGCGCTCGATCAGCGCTGCAAGTTTCTCCGTGCTAAACGGTTTGGAGATGTAGTCGTCCATGCCGGCGGCGAGACAACTTTCGCGGTCGCCTTCCATCGCGTTGGCGGTTTGCGCGACGATCACATGGCGCGCTTGCCCAGCCTGCTCCAGCGAACGGATTTCGATGGTGGCTTCGAAACCGTCGACTTCGGGCATGTGGCAATCCATCAGCACCAGGTCGAAGTGCTGCGCCTTGGTTGCTTCGATCGCTTCGCGGCCGTTCTTCGCAAGCGTGATAGTGCAGCCTAATTTCTTGAGCATCGCGGTGGCGACGGTTTGGTTCACCAAATTATCTTCGGCAAGCAGGATATCCAACACGCGCGCGGACGCCGCCGTCTTGGTTGCCGCGGCTACCGCCTTGGCGGAAGCATCAGCCACGGGCGCGCCGCTGGCGTCCACCTCGACCTTGACGCTAAAGCTAAAACAACTGCCTTTGCCGGGCCTGCTGGTGACGATCAACTTGCCGCCCATCAGTTCGATCAGTTGGCGCGAGATGGACAACCCTAGCCCGGTGCCGCCGAAGCGACGCGTGGTGCTCTCATCCGCTTGCGAAAATGGCTCGAAAATATTCTCCAGCGCTTCGGGCGCGATGCCGATGCCGGTATCTAGCACGTCAAAGCGCAGCGTGAGCGCGGCATCATCGCGGGCCGCGACCGACAAGCGCGCGGTGACGCTGCCGCTAGAGGTGAATTTGATCGCGTTGCCGATCAAGTTGGACAGCGCTTGTGCCACGCGCACCGGGTCGCCGCGCACGATCTTCGGCACGTTGGGCGCGATTTCGTGCTTGATCGTCAGCGATTTTTCCCGTGCGGAGGCGGCGAACAATTGCATGATGCCGGTCAATCGCGAGTGCACGTCGAAGGGCGTCGTTTCGATGTCGATTTTGCCGGCCTCGATCTTGGAAAAATCCAGAATGTCGTTAAGTATCTTCAGCAAACTCTCGCCCGAGGCCTGAATGGTGCCGACGAATTCGCGCTGCTCGTCGTTTAGCGCCGTGGCCGAGAGCAGGCTCGCCATGCCCAGCACGCCGTTCATCGGCGTGCGGATTTCGTGACTCATGTTGGCGAGGAATTGCGAGCGCGCGTGCATCGCGGCTTCCGCCTGCTGGCGCGCGCGAATCAAATTCGCCTCGGTGTGTTTCAAATCGGTGATGTCGGTGAAGGTGGTGATAATGCCGCTCACCTCGCCCACCTTCGTCGAATACGTCGATTGGGTGATGATGCAATCGACCTTGGCGCCGTTGGGCAGCGGCAGCTTGCGCTCGGACTGTTGCACGCCGGGGTTGGCGAGCAAATCGCGCTCGATGCGCTCGATTTCCGACATCAGCGGCACCGCTTGATGACTGACGCGTTTGTTAAGCACCTTCTCGCGCGTGGTGCCGAACATGCGTTCGTAGGCGGAGTTAACCAACGTGATTTGCAAATCGCGGTTCTTGATCACCATCGGCGTGGGCGAGGCGTCGAGCAAAATATTGGTCATGCGCAGCTGCGCGGCCAATTGCTGCTGTGTGCGCTTAAGTTCGGTGAAGTTGGTGTACGTTGACACAATGGCGAAAACCTTCCTTTCGGCGTCAAGCACCGGCCCCTTGGTAACCAGCAGCTGCACTTCGCGACCGGAGGGTAATTTTCGCAATTGTTCGTATTGCTCGATGCGTGGATTTTCAAGGATCGACGCTTCAAGGCGGGCGCCCGCATCAGCGACTTCGCCGCGCACTGCGCGCGAGGTGTGTCCCAACGCCAGTGCGCGCGGCCGTTCGAGCAGCCGCTCGTAGGCGGCGTTCAAGTGTGTGAAGCGCAGGTCGCGATCTTTGATTGAGATGGCGACGGGCACTGCTTCGAGCAGGGCCTCGGTGAGTTGCACGGTTTCCCGCAAGCGCCGCTGCGCGCGCACGCGTGCGGTGACATTGTTGGCGATGCCGCGATAGCCAGTGAACACACCGTTGTCGTCGAACATTGGCTCGCCGCTGGCGCTGACGTAGACATCCTCGCGCCCTGGCGTGCGAATCAAGAATTCCAGCTCGCGAAAAGTCTCGCGCGCATCCAGCGCGGGAATATGTTCTCGCCATACCGCGTCGTTGTCCGGATCGTTGAATGCTTCCCAGCGCGTTTTGCCGAGTAGCGACTGGATATCGCGTCCGGTGGTGGCGGCGATCCCCTCGGACACGCGGGTGAAGCGATATTGCGAGTCCATTTCCCAATAAAAATCCGAGGCGATGCGCGACAAGCTGTCAAGGCGGCCTTGAACAACTTGTAGCTGGATGCGAGTGGCGGCCAGTTCGGCGGCACGCGCCGCGGGCTCACGCGAGGGTTGTGTGGGTGTCGCGAGGCCTTGATGGTAGCTCGCGTCAATCGCGGCGATCAGTTTTTGCAACCCCGGTGCAAGTTTCGCGCAAACGACGTTATCGCCCCGCGTTAGGGCATCGAGCCAAGCCCCAAGTTCGGCGCTCGTGCCCAGACCAAAAGCTTCTTGCAATTGAGAGTGCAGTTTCTCGTGCATCAAAAATTCGGCTACCGCCATCTACTAGTGATTTCATTCGTGTTTGATCGCGCCGCGGGCGATCGCACAACATTTGCCTGCTGGCAGTCGCAAGCCTACCAAAGTTGTGCCGCACACTGGCGGAAATCCGCTACGGATCGCCCGCATTTCACGGGTGGATCTTGTGCGTCGTGATTTAGGTCACGATCGCGTCCTCGATTTCGCGCGCACTGCGATGCTGGAGATATGTCGGTCGGCGCTCGGCTGGAATCGAGGTTTTTAAAAAAATGAAAAAAATTAGATAGTTATGGATACTGCATGGCCGAAATGGAGGCGGCGAAGAATATCTTGAGTTTCAACGATGTGCGGCTGGACGCGTGTAAGGGAATGTGTTGAAGAAGGTGGCGTTGCTTGTGCCTAGGGCCTGTTAACAATTGAATCGTGAGATGCGTTGCTGTCCCAAGCGCCGCTGCCTCTGGCCGCTGCGATGAAGGCGGCGCAAAGCCACACTCGCAAACCGCAGGCGAGTGGCGGTGTCCAGCAAGATTTTGCTAGTGCTTGGCACATTGGCATCCGCCGGCAGTGCTTGCGCTGCCGTTAACCCTATGGCAAGGTGGATTTTCTATTTAGGAATATTCGCATGAAAACCCAACTCGTCACGATTCCCACCGACACCGTTGCGCTGGATGGCGTGTTGCATGAACCCGATGGCGCGGCCAAAGGCGCGGCATTGTATTTTCACGGCAACACCATGAATTTTTACACCGGCGCGGCGCGCTTTCTGGCGCCGGCGTTAACCCAGATGGGCCTCGTGCTGTTGGCGTTTAACCGCCGCGGCCACGACATCCTCACCACGCGCGCGAGCCGCGCGCCCGAGGGCGGCGCGTTTCAAACCATAGCCGAGTCGGTGGCGGACAACCGTTATGCCGCGCAGTGGCTCGCCCGGCACGGTCACGCCAACCCGGTGATCATCGGCCACAGCAACGGCGGCATGTTGTCCACGCGCCATGTCGTGGATCACCCCAGCACGCCGGCACTGGTGTTGTTATCGGCGGGGCGCGGCGGACGGCGCCAGGATACGTCCGGCGGCAGCGAGCGTTTGTTCGCCGTCGACAAGCTCGATGCGCTGACGCAAAAAGCGCGCGATCTGGTTACCGCGGGCAAGCCGAAAGAACTGATGATGATGCCGGGCTGGTGGTACGTGATCAGCGCGGAAAGTTTTTTGGATCGCATCGTCAGCGTGCCCGACACCATCGCGCTCGCGCCGCAAATCCAATGTCCGGTGCTGGCGATCCGCGGCGACCAGGAAGATCAAGATCGTTATCCGGCGGAGGAATTCAAAGCCGCGTGCGCCGGCCCGTGCGAGGTGAACATCGTGCACAACTGCGACCACTTTTATAATGGCCGAGAGGCGCAGGTCGCGGGCATCGTGTCGGGGTGGTTGGCAAAAACCTTGCGCTTATAAAAAATTCAATAAAATCAATATCTTATGAAAAAATATCGGATGCGGGGGAGGGCGCAACATTCACCGGCGCGAGGGTGGCGCGCAGGCGGCGGCGTTTCAGGATTGGCTCACGCCGCGAGGCGAACGCGCGGCAAGCGTGCTTTGCACCGCATCGATGATGGCTTGATAGCCGGTGCAGCGGCAATAATTGCCCGACAGGTGTTCGCGGATTTCCTCGCGCGAGGCGTTCGGATTTTTTTGCATCAGGTCTTGTGCGGTGAGCAGCATGGCGGGCGTGCAAAAACCGCATTGCAGCGCGTTACGTTTGTGAAACGCGTCTTGTAAATCGGCGATTTCACCGCTTTGCGAAACGCCTTCGATGGTTTCAACCCGGCGGCCATCGGCTTGCACCGCCAGCAGCAAACAGCCGCGCACAATCTCGCCATCGATACGCACGGTGCACGCGCCGCACGCGCCGTGCTCGCAGCCCACGTGGGTGCCGGTCAAACCCAGTTCTTCGCGCAAAAAATCCACCAGGTTTTGCCGCACGGCAATGCGCCGGGTGAGGGTTTCGCCGTTGACGGTGAAGGAAACGTCGAGCTCGGTATCCATGGGGTTTACGCGGCGGGTTGCGCAAGTTGCACGAGTTGCTTTAGGGCGCGCGCGGTGATCACGCGCGCCAAGTGCAGCTTGGTGGCGGCGCTGTGATAAAGATCGGCCGCGGGCGCCAGTTCGCTGGCGAGGGTACTCTGTGCCTGCGTAAGTGCTTTTTCAAAGGTATCAATTAAATCAAATGCTTGAGATGTTTTTTCGGCCAGCACCGGGGTTTCGCCCGCGCCCAGATAGGCAAGCCGCAGTTGGCAAAGCTTGCCTTGTTGCGAGCGCGCGAGCGCGGCCACCCCGACAATCGCGTAATCACCGCGGCGCCGCGCCAGTTCGATGAACGCGTGGCGCGTGCCGGCGGCGGGAACAGGAATCACCACTTCGCTAAGCACCTCGTGCGATTGCAGCGCGGTGGTGTAAAGCCCCTGGAAAAAATCGCGCGCGGCGATACGCCGCGTGCCGGCGCTGCTGGCGAGCACCAGTTGCGCATCGAGCGCGACGCAGCACGCGGGCCATTCCGCGGCGGGGTCGGCGAGCGCGAGGCTGCCGCCGAAAGTGCCGCGGTTGCGGATCGCCGGGTGCGCGATGTGCGCGGCGGCATCGGCGAGCAGCGGCAGATGTTGGCGGATCACGGGCGAGGCGCCGATCGCCGCGTGGGTGGCCAGCGCGCCGATGTGTATGTTGCCGTTTTTCAGCTCGATGCCGGCGAGCCCCGGCAGGCGCGTGATGTCGATCGTCACGCCGGGTTGCGTCACGCGCATGTTCAGCATCGGCATCAGGCTTTGCCCGCCGGCGAGGATCCTGGCGGTATCGCCGTGCCGATCGAGGAGCGCGAACACGGCGGGCAGTTCGCGCGCGCGAACGTAGGCAAACGGCGGGGCTTTCATCGTGGGCGGGGCTTGAAACGAGTGATAGGCTCAGGACAATTGTCCAACGCGTTAAGCGGCGACGGCCACGCCCTCTTGCTCGCACGAGTTGGCCACGTCGCTGATGGTCACGCGCTGCATGTCGCGCACCCAGCGCAAGTCGTCGTAATCGCCGCCGCGATGCAGGGTGCAGCGGTTATCCCACATGATGAGTTCATTGGAGCGCCAGCGGTGGACGTAAGTGAATTGCGGCTGCGTCGCATGCGCGATCAGGCTGTCGATTAATGCACGGCCTTCGGCGTCAGGCATGCCGAACACGCGCCCCGCGTGCGAGGCGACAAACAGTGATTTGCGGCCATTTTGCGGCAGCGTGCGCACCAGCATTTGCGGCACCGGCGGCAAGCGCTTTTTTTCGTCTTCGTTAAATTCGCTAAAGCCGTTTCTTTGGCGCGAATGCGCGATGCAATGCTCGGCCACCAAGCCTTGTAGTTTTTGTTTCATCTCATCGGGCAACGCGTCGTAGGCTGCACGCTGATCGGCGAAATAGGTGTGGCCGCCGATGGGCGCGATGCTGCGCGAGTAGAGCAGCGAACACAGGCTTGGCAGTCGTTTAAACGAGCTGTCGGTATGCCACAACTTGTTGCCGAGTTTGTACATGCGCTGGCGGCTCGATTCGCCCCAGATCTTGCCTTGCGCATCGAGGTTGGAAATATCGGCGAACGCGCCGCCGTAACGCGTGGGCGTGGCCTTGGGGTCGAGCGTGCGTTCGTTTTCAACCGGGCCGAAGCGCGCCGAAAACGCGAGGTGTTGATCCAGTGTCAAGTCCTGCCCCGGAAACACCAGCACCGCGTATTTCCAAAACGCCTGGCGAATTTCCTCGAACACCTCGTCGGCCAGCGGCTGGCGCAAATCGATATCACCGATTTCGGCGGTGAAGTTGGGGGTGACGGGATAAATGGCGATGCTCATGGTGTGTTCCTTACGCCGTGCCGGCGATTACTTCACGCCGTACTTGGCGCGATAGTGCTGCGTTAGCTTGCGGCGGTTTTGCGCGTTCAGTACGGCGTTTGCGGCCGGTGCGCGGGCCGCGCGAGGTTGAGCGCCGCGCGGTTTACGCGTGGGCAGTGTCGCGGTGGGCTGCGGTTTTGAGGTGTTCACGGGTTGTACGGTGGCAGGCGCTGACGGGGCTATTGTACCCGGCGTGCGCCTTACGGCATACCCTGCGCGGGGCGTGGCGCGCGCCGCGCGCGGCTTACGGAAACGCCGGTATCGTCGGCTCAAACCCGCGCGAAATCGCTTCCGGGTGGCGGTTGGCCACGAGGCGCGAAATTTCGTCCCCGCGCCGCATCGCTACATCGACCATCATCAGCACGCGGCCACGCTCGATTTCCGCTTGAAAATGCGCAAGCTTGGTGTTGGGCACCGCGCTGCCCGCCATGCTGGAAATCCACGAGCCGAGCAGCGCACCGGCAATGCCGGCGATCAGCAGCGCCACCCATTGCACGGAGACGCCCTCGGGCGGTAACAACACCAGTAAAAGACCGCCCAGCAAGCCGGCTGCGGCGCCGATCACCACGCCGATTTGCGCGCCGTGCACGATATCGGTTTTTTGCAGCAGGTTGGCTTCGGGCAGATCGCCGGGCAGCGAGCCGCGCTTGGCGAGAAAATGGATGCGCTCGACGTGCACGCGCGCGAGCAGCATTTCATCGCGCATGCCGCGCGCGCTGTCGATATCGGGCAACATGAAGTAAAGCCTGCGTCGCATCAGCATGGGAGCCTCCTTTGCGTTCATGCAAATAGCGAGGCGCCGCGCCTGTCATGACCCACTGCCGCGGCACCCGCGGATTGAGTGATTACTCAAGATTACCCAAGGCAAGTACGCGGTACGACCATCGGGCGCCGCGGTGGTTCAACGGTTTTAGGTTGAGGGAGTCAAAAAAATATAAACAAAATCAATAACTTATAAAAATACGCTGGCGCCGCTGGGTTTTCGTGGTGTTGACGCGTGCAAGCGCGATAACCTTTAGAACGTTTACAGCAACGGCACCCCCGACTCGATAATCTGCCGGCGAAATTTTTCCACTTCCGCTTTTACAAATTGCGCGAATTGCGCCGGCGGCTCGCCGCCCGGCGTAAAGCCCAGCGCGATCAAACGCTCGCGCACTTCGGGTGCGTTCGCGGCATGTACCATCGATTGATGCAGGGTTTTCACCAACGCCGGCGCGATGCCCACGGGCGCGAACAGGCCGTTCCAGAATTCGAAGACATAGCCCTTCACGCCCTGTTCCATTATCGTCGGTAAATCGGGCATGAGGGCGTTGCGTTTGACGCTGGAAATTCCCAGAGCGCGCATGCGGCCCGACTTAAGATGTTGCATGCTGGCAAGCGGGGTGAGCAGCGCGACATCGATTTCCCCCGCCAGCAGCGCGATTTCGGTGGGCGCGCTGCCTCTGAAATTCACGTTGTTCGCGCTGATGCCGAGCAGCTTCCACAACGCATCGCCCGCGAACTGGCCGGTGGCGCCGGGGATGCCGATATTGATTTTGCCCGCGTATTTTTTGCCGTGCGCGACGAATTCCTGCAGGTTCGCCGGCAGCTTGGGGTGTATGGCCACCACCAGGCCGGTGGTGCCCAGCAAGCCGATCGCCTGAAAATCGCGCACCACGTCGTATGGCAGCTTGCGATACAGCGTCTGGTTGATGGCGTGCGTGCCGCTGTTGCCCACGCAAATGGTGTAGCCGTCGGTATTGGCGCGCGCGCACAACTCTGCACCGACCACGCCGTTGTTGCTCGGCCGGTTGTCAACGACAATGGTCTGGCCGAGCGCCTCGCTCATCTTGGGCGCGAACAGGCGCATTTGCACATCCGATGGCCCGCCGGGCGGCGACACGACGATGGAACGCAGCGGGCGTTTCGCGCCGGTTTGGGCGTGAGACTCGGCAGCGGCGGTGATGAAAGCGCACGCGCAAAGCGCGGTCAGGGTTGAGCGTAACAACATGGTTCTCCTCGACGATAATAATAATTAGCGGGCGCTACAACGGCGCCGCAGAGTGGTCATGGCGATAAAAAATAGTTAATTAAATCAAATGCTTATGTTATTTCCGTGATGCCGGTGTCGAACGCCGCGTGGCCTCGGTGCTGGCGCCGGCCACGGTCAATGCGAGCGTGCGCGAAAAATCGGTTTGATGCGTGTATCGAGTTTAATCCGTGAAGCGCAGATGGCAAACACTGCGCCAAGTTAACCCACTGCCGTCGCCTCACGCCTCACACCCACGCCTCGCGCCTAACCCCGCGCCTCGCGCGGATGATGCCGCCCCATCAGCCACGCCGGAACGAGCGCTACCACAAACACGATGGCCACCACCAGGAAGCTGTCGCGAAAGCCGGCGGTGAAGGCTTGCGCCTGAATCAGCGTGCCGAGGTAGTGTAGCGCGCCCGCGGCCTGCAGATCCTCGGGCGCCCCGGTTTGCGCGAGCAGGCCGCGGATGGTGCGCAGCACTTCGGCGGTGGTGCTGTTGCCCGGCGTTTGCGTGGCGGTGATGGTGTCGCTGTGAAAGAAGGTGCGCCGGTCGAGCGTCATCGACAGTAGTGTCACGCCGAAGGCGCCGCCCAACTGCCGCGCGAAGTTGATCATGCCCGCGCCCTGGCTCAGGTGTTCGGGCTTTAACGCGCGCAGCGCCGCGACGTTAAGCGAGGGCTTCATGATGGCGAGCGCGACGCGCGACAGCACCACCGCCCACGCCATGCTCCAAAACGTCATGTTGGCGTCCACGCGCGCGAGCCAAAACGACGAAATGCCGAAACACGCAAGCCCTACGATCACCATGATGCGCGCGGACACCCGGTCGCTGATAAACCCGGCGATCGGCATGCAGATGCCCATGATGATGCCCGCGGGCATCAACAATAGCCCGGCGTCAAGCGGGGTGAAGTTTTGCAGCGTTTGCACGTATAGCGGCACCAGATAGGTGGAGCCGAACAAGCCGATGCCGAAGATGCACGCCACCGCTGCGGAGGCGGAAAACGGCAGGCTGGTGAATATCCTTAAATTCACCAGCGGATGTTCGATGGTGAGCTCCCAATACAAAAAAATCGCCAGGCCGATCAACGCGAAAATCACCAGCGACAGGACGAATGAGGAGTCCCAGCCCTCGCGCTGGCCGTTGGACAGGCCATACAGCAGCGCGGTCATTGACACCGTCATCAGGCAAAAGCCGGTCCAGTCGAACTTCATGCGCGGCCCTTGTTCCTCGCGCGTGGGCAAAAACAGGCCGCCCATCATCGCTGCGGCGACGCACACCGGCATGGCGACGTAAAAAATATAACGCCAGTTAAAGTGCTCGATGATCACGCCGCCGAGCGAAGGCCCCAGTGCCGGCCCCAGCAACACGGTCATGCCGAAAAATCCCATGGCAAGGCCGCGTTGATTGGACGGGAACACGCGAAAGATGGTGTACATCGCGAACGGCTGCAGCATGCCCGCCACCGCGCCCTGCGCGATGCGCGCGAGGATCAGCACGGTGTCGTTCGGGGCCATGCCCGCGATCAGCAGCGCGCAGAAAAATATGCACAGCGCGACGATGAACGTTTTGCGTTGACCGAAGCTGTGAATCAGCCACGCGTTGACCAGCATGCCGATGGTCATCGCGGCCAGCGCGCCGGTGGAGAGCAGTTGCGCGCGATCCTGCCCCACGCCGAACGCGCCCATGATGTCGGGGAAGGCGACGTTGACGATGGTGGTGGTGAGCATCGCCGATAGCGTGCCCAGCATCACCGTGATCGTGGCGAACCAGCGGTAGTTCGGCCCGAAACGGTCGAACAGGTCTTTAGTGCTTTCCAGTTTCAATGATCACCTCGACCATCATGCCGGGGCGCAGCCGCGGGTCGTTGTCCAGGAGCTTTACTCTGAGCGGCAAACGCTGCGTGATTTTGGTGAAGTTGCCGCTGGGATTCGGGTCGGGCAACAGCGCGAAGCGATTGGTCGCCGCTTGGCCGATGCGGAAAATTTCGCCCTTGAAGATCTGCCCCGGATAGGCATCAACCTTGATGTCGGCCTTCATGCCGGGCTTGAGGTAACGCACATCGGTTTCCTTTACGTTCGCTTCAACCCAGATTTCCCTGGGGTCGTGAAACATCAATATGCGCTGCCCGGCGGCGACATGCTCGCCCCGTCTCACGAAGGTCATCACTACGCGCCCATCGGCGGGCGCGATGAGCGTGCGGTCGGCGATGTCGATGTCGCGGCGCTTGATTTCGGCGCGGATTTCATCGGCCTGGCGCGCGAGCACCACTTGCTGCTGCCCGATCACCTGCACTTGCTGGCGGCTGCCGCCGGCGGTGGAGAGCGCGCCGCGCGCCGCGTCGACGTCGGCGACGGCTTTGCGTTGCCGCTCTTGCGCGAGTTGATGGGCCGCGCGCGCCTGATCGATCTCCTGGCCGGTGACGTATTTCGCCAGGCCTTGCATGCGCTTCATTTCGATTTCGGCTTGTTTAAGTTGCGCGGCGGCCGCGGCGGCATCGGCCTGCGCGGCGGCGAGCCGGTTGGTTTCGCTTTGATAACGCCCGGCGGTTTCTTGCGCGACCTGGCCGGTTTGCGCGCGCGTGACGCCAATCTGGCTTTCGATGGTTTGCAGTTTCGCGACCAGCACCTCGCGCTGCAACACCGAATCGCGATCGTCGATGCGCGCGAGTAACTGCCCCTTTTTGACTTCGTCGCCTTCGATTACCGGCAGATCCATCAGCCAGCCGCCGACGCGGCTGGCCATGGTGATGACTTCACCGTCGATGCGCGCATCGTCGATGTAAACGTGGGTGTAGCGCATGTACACCCAGTGCCCGCCGAGCGCCAGCAACACGATGGCGAGCAGCGCGACGATTTTGGTTTTGTGGCGTGAGAACCGGGTGTCGCCACCGCGGGCGGGTGCAGCGGATGGAGCGGGCGGGGCGGACGTGGGAGCTGCGGTGGCCATGTATTGGATGCGAGTCGAGCTTGCCGCGGCCAACACTGACGCGATGGCAGGCGGATTCATGCATTATCGCGCTCTTGAAATTGCCCGCGCAAGCGAACAAAACTCGTACGTTCGTGATGTGGGCTGCAAGGCCGTTTCGGGCTAAGCGCGCGGCGCAAAATGTTGGTCGATAATTTTGAAAAGTAGTTTGGGTTCGAGAGAACGTCAAAAACCGAGCTTGCGCAACCCACGCACCCACGCAATCGTCGCGCCGCACTTTTTCCGTGCATGCCGTGTGTTGCGCGCCCAACCATTTAAAAAAGTTAAATTAAATCATATACTTATATTACTTGGCTATGGATCCAGGTTTATGCGGTATCTCAACTGCCGCCGCCGTTGTGTTGGTTAAGGCCAAGCAGGCTTACGGCATCGATGTTTGATAAAGTGATCAGTAATCAGTGAACAGCGCTCGGCCCAGTAACCAGCGTGAGGAGACGAAACCATGGCAACGCTCGAGGTCAAACACGCCGCACTGCATGATTTGATCGCCCCTGACGCCCCCGTCGAACGCGTCGCCGGCGGACTGGTGTTTACCGAAGGGCCGGTGTGGGTGAAGCGTGACCACGCGCTGCTGTTTAGCGACATCCCGAACAACCGCATCGCGCGCTGGCGCCGTCTGGCCGAAGGTCCGGAGCTCACCACGTTTGCCAAGGGCTACTCCAACGGTCTGACACTCGATCGCACGGGCCAAGTGTTGGCGGCAGAACACGGCGGCCGTGGCGTCGCACGCATCGATAACGCTGGCCTGCGCACCACGCTCGCGGATCGCTTTCAGGGCAAGCGGCTTAACAGTCCAAACGACATCGTGGTCAAGTCCGACGGCACCATCTACTTCACCGACCCGCCTTATGCGGTGCAAATAGCCGCGCCGGGCTCCACGCGCCCCGATGGCTGGTGGGCCGCGCCTATTCCAGGCAAGGAACAAGCTTGCAACGGTGTGTATCGTTTGAAGCCCGGCGGCGAACCCGAACTGCTGGTGGACGATATGGCGTTGCCCAATGGTCTTGCCTTCTCGCCCGATGAATCGCGGCTGTACATCGACGATTCGGCGCATAAGCATTTGCGCGTGTTTGATGTGCGCGCCGATGGCACGCTTGTCAATAGCCGCGTGTTGCTCGATATGACGTCGAGCGATCCCGGCGTGCCCGACGGTTTGAAGGTCGACGTGCATAGCAACGTGTTTTGCACCGGCCCCGGCGGCGTGTGGGTGTGCCGCGCCGACGGCACGTTACTGGGCCGCATCATCCTGCCTGAACTGCCGGCGAACTTGGCTTGGGGCGAGGATGGCACCGTGCTGTTTCTGACGGCGCGCAGCAGTGTTTACCGGTTGCAGACCAAGACGCGTGGGGTGGTGCTAGGGTAGGCGTTTTGCCTCGCTTGCCTAGTGCGTATAGGGGCTGCTTCGCTTCCTCACACTCGTTCCCTCTCCCGCTTGCGGGAGAGGAGTAGGGGAGAGGGAAACCGGGGCGGCTGTCGCGCGAAAATCGAATTGTCAAAGGATTGAAAGGAGCTCGCCATGAAAATCACCCGCATCGAAGTGTTCCAAGTGCAATGGCAGCCCAACGACCCGCCCGGCGCGCGCAGCGCCTTCGTGCGCGTGTGGTGCGACGACGGGCGCAGCGGCCTGGGCGAAGTCTCGCCGATGCAAGGCGGGCTGGTGTCGCTGGTCATCCTGCAGCAGCACGTCGCGCCAGCGCTGATCGGCGCCGATCCGCTTGACCACGCGGTGATTCACGACCGGCTACTGCACAAGCTGATGAAGTTGGGGCCGGAAGGCGCGTTAAGCAGTGCGCTGGCGGGGCTCGATATCGCACTGTGGGATTTGAAAGGTCAACTGCTGGGCCAGCCGGTCTGGCGCTTACTCGGCGGCGCGTGGCGCACGGCGCTGCCGTTTTATTCGTCGATCGGCGGCAATGGCGCTGCGCGCAGCCTCAATGACGTGCTGCGCATCGTCGAGGCGCGGCTGGCCGACAAGCCCGCCGCGATCAAAATTCGTTTCGACAACGACCGCGTCGATCTGGATACCGAAATTCCCGATCACATCGCCAAAGCGCGCGCGGTGCGCAAGCTCGTCGGTGACGATTTCCCGCTGGCGTTTGACGCCAACAACGGCTACTCACCCAGCGGCGCCATGCGCGTGGGCCGCGTGCTGGAGGAGCTTAACTACTGGTGGTTCGAGGAGCCGGTGCAGCATTACCATGTGCGCGCCACCGGGGAGCTCGCGCAAAAATTGTCGATTACCGTTTCTGCCGGCGAACAGAGTTACACGCCGGCGGCTCTGGCCGATTTGATTTTAGCCGGGGTGCGCATGGTGCAGCCGGACATCGTCAAAATGGGCGGCATCACCGGCATGCTGCGGTGCGCCGCGCTCGCCCAGGCGCATGGCGCGGAATTCGTGCCGCACCAGACGCAGCCGACCATCGGCCACACCGCCGCGTTGCACATCGCGGCAACGCAGTTGCACGCGACCAAGCCCTGCGAACTGAACGACCCGTCGCCGCGCATGCACGCCTTGTTCGCCAATCCGCCCAAGCCGGTGAACGGCTTGTTTCATTTGCCCGCGGCGCCCGGCTTGGGCCTGACGCTGGACGAGGCCGAGCTTAAGCGTTTGCGGGTGGCATTGCCGGGCGCCTAGCGGCATGCGCGCATGGTTGACCGTCAACGGCGCGGGCGCTACATTGGCGCGCACCTTTGAATCGCTCACCACGAGGAGTTTGCCATTATGAACCGTAAAATCGAACGCTGGCGCGGCCATGTGCCTGATGACGATCTTGCGACTTATGCCAAGGGCGCATTCGGCAACGCGATCGGCATGGGCGGCCGCGCCGCGCTGCTCAATATCGACACCACCTGGATGTTTGTCGATCCGCAGTACGCGATGTGCGGGCGCGAGGATGCGCAATTGAAGGCCGCCTTGGTGTGCATCACCGAGACGTTTCGCGCGCTAGGTTTGCCGATTTATTACAGCCGGCGCGACGACCGCAGTCATCCCACGCGGCGCGGTATCTGGAATCAGAAACTCGGCAACTCGCATGAGTTTCAATATACCAGCGACCCGCGCGCCGATGAGTGGCCTGCCGAATACGCGCCGCGCAAGGAAGACATCATTATTCTCAAAAACAAACCTTCGGCGTTTTTCGAAACCCCGCTGGAGTCCTTCCTGCGCTATGACCAAATCGACACGCTGGTGGTGGTGGGCGTGTCCACCTCGGGCTGCGTGCGCGCCGCGGTAACCGACGCGTTTTCGCACAACTTTCGCGTGATCGTGGTGGAAGAAGCCTGCGGCGACCGTTCGCCCGCCGCGCATCGCGCCAATTTGTTCGACATGGACATGAAATTCGCCGACGTGGAAAACATCGCCGATGTGGCTGCGGAGTTGCGGCGGCGTTACGGCCCCAGGCAGCGGCCTGCCGCGCAGGCCGCATGATGCGGCACTTTCGCCGGGCGCTGGTGGCGGGCGCCATTTTCGCAATCCCGCTGGCGGGCGTCAACGCGCAAACGGCGGCGAATTACCCGGTAAAACAAATTCGCGTGATCGTGCCGTTTGCCCCGGGCGGCCCCACCGACACTATGGCACGCGCTATTTCGCAACGCTTGACGGAAGCGTGGGGCCAGACGGTGCTGGTCGACAATCGTCCCGGCGCGGGCGGCAATATCGGCACCGAGATCGCGGCGAAGTCGGCGCCCGATGGCTACACCTTGTTCAAGGGCACGGTGGCCAACGCCATTAACCATTCGTTGTCCGCCAAACTACCGTTCGACTTTCAGCGCGATTTCGCGCCGGTGACGCAAAGCTACATCACCGGGCTGATCCTCGCGGTGCATCCCTCGTTGCCGGTGAAATCGGTCAAGGATCTGATCGCGCTCGCCAGGGCACGGCCTGGTGCGCTGGTTTATTCGTCAAGCGGCGTGGGCGGCACGCCGCATATGTCGGGCGAATTGTTCGGCACGCTGGCCGGGGTGAAAATGGTGCACGTGCCGTACAAGGGCTCCGCGCCCGCGATGGCGGATTTGCTGGGCGGCCAAGTGCAGTTGACCTTCGACAACATGTTGACGGTGCTGCCGCAGGTCAAGTCCGGCAAACTGCGCGGGCTGGCGGTGACGCTGCCGGCACGCTCGCCGTTGGCGCCGGAGCTGCCCACGGTGATGGAATCCGGCCTGCCCGGCTTTGAAGTGAAGTCGTGGAACGGCGTGTTGGCGCCAAGCGGTACGTCGCGCGACATCATCACGCGTTTGAATGCCGAGATCGTGCGCATCCTGCGCGATTCCGCGTTGCGCGAAAAATTTTCGCAGCAGGGTATCGAACTGGCGCCCGGCACGCCGGAGGAATTCGGCGCGTTTATCCGCCAGGAAATCGCCAAATGGGCTAAGGTGATACAGGTTTCCGGTGCGCGCGCCGAATAGTTGCGGTTGAGCGGCGCGCGGGTGTTTATTCGTTAACCTGACATCACGCCCC
>VGIF01000060.1 GCA_016868015.1 Betaproteobacteria bacterium | reverse complement strand
TCTTATGCACGCGGCGGCAACGTCGCGGTGCTCGATATCAACAATATCACCAAACCCGAACTCATCTTCAATTACACCATCGAACCGCAGTTCAAGGGGCCACATACTTCGATGCCGTTCTTTGGCATCAAGACACCCAATTTCTCGCCCGGCTTCGGCGATATGCGCGACTACATACTGGTGTGCAACGAGGCCAGCGACGGGAACTATCTCGGGCAGGAGATTCGTTGCATGGTGTACATGCTGGATGTGACCGTCTGGGAAAACCCCATCATGGCCAATATCTTCCGCGTACCTGACGGAGACTTTCTGACGCACGGCGGACGCTTCGGCCCCCATCAGTTCAATGAGACACAGGACAACAAGCTCTACCGGCCACAGGACAATCGGTATCTGCTGTATGTCGCCTACTTCAGCGGCGGCTTGCGGGTGCTGGATGTCTCCGACCCCTACGCCATGAAAGAAGTCGGGCACTACATTCCCAAGACGACCTCGACCACGATTCCCCGGCTGAAAACCGTGATTCAAACCAATGACGTGGATCTGGATTACCGCGGCCTGGCGTACATCAGTGACCGCGCGGGAACCGGATTACATGTGATCGAATACCTGGGCTGATGTGATGTCACCCCCAGTGGGGATGTCTCATGATCCCGCAAACGTGGTGGCTCCGGTGGCAAAGGTGTTTCCGTTTGACATCACGCCGCCGGGCGACCACGCGGTCGTGGTCCGGGAACTGCATGAAGCACAAGCCATTCACCGTTTCGGCGTCAACCTCACGGTGGTACGCCGCACGGTATCTGCCACGCGCGCAGCGGCAGTTCAAGCGCTTTGCGCAAGCCACGACATCAGTATCGACGTTACGATGGACACACACCCGCTTTACTACGACCAACAGGTCGCGGAAGTGCTGCCCCCTGAATTGGGCACAGCGCTTGGTGACGATATTGCATCGCTGGTCTACTGGTTCGTCGTGCTTGGGCAGACGCCCGTCATTCGATTGCAGCTAAACAAGATCGCGCCTGTACCTGACCCGGCATTTGCCACGGAAAATCAATCCTTGCGGCTCGCGGTGACCTATAGCGGGTTTGGCTTGCAGTGGGTTCCAAATCAGGCGGTACAGCGCGTGGGCCCGACCGCAGCGAAAGCACGAACGCCGGACGATCACCAGACAGTCGTCACCGCGCCGGCTTCAGTACGGCCTTTGCAGCCCTGGTGGGTCGCTTTTATCAAGGGCAACGACTTCCCGGGAAACTGTGGCAATGGGCTGGTGTACCGCCCGTCACCACAGCGCACCCTCTCCGAAAGAAGGCTCCAACTCACCTTGGATCCGATTTACTGAATCAATTGACGTATTGGACGAGATCACACTCCAACTCCAACACAACCCTTCAATGCCATGAACAAACGAATCCAATTTGAGAAGAAAAAATTCTTGTCCAACGCACGCAATATGGCAATCCGCTCGCTCGGCGGCGCAGGCCGAAAATCACTGTCTCACCTGCTCGCGGTGATGCTCCCTGCTCTTTGTCCCATTGGTGTAGCCGCACAAACTGAAGCCGCGGGTTCCACCACGCTGCCCGAAGTGAAAGTGCGTGGCCGGGCAGACAATTCCGCGCCACAACTGGATGAGGTCAACAGGGCCGGCTCGCGTCTTGGACTGACGCCGCGCGAGACGCCAGCATCGGTGGAAAGCATTAGCAGCGAGCTGATGGCACAGCGCGGCGCACGCACGTTTGAAGAAGCACTGCGCGGCGCCACCGGCGTTACCACCGGCGGCGCACCCGGCAGCCCGTCCGTTGTCTCGACCCGCGGGTTTACCGGAAATGCGAACGTTTACCTGTTCGATGGCTCACGCATTACACAAGCCTCCATGTCGAGCCGCCCTCAAGATACGTTCAATTACCAATCGATTGATATTCTGAAAGGGCCTTCCTCGGTTTTGTACGGCGACAGCGCGCTCGGCAGCACGATCAACTTTATCACCAAGCGGCCGGGTTCCGGCTCCGGGATCGACGTGCTGGCGTCCTATGGCAGCTTTAACACTTCGCGTTTGGGCGTCGGCTTTGGCGCGAACGTGGCAGGCGGCGAGATTCGCGCCGATTTGAGCCGGCAGTCCAGCGACGGCTTCATTGATCGCAACACGCAGGAGCTTTGGAACCTTACGCTTGGCGCTGCGTTTAACCTCAGTAGCCGCCTGAAACTGGAGGTTTCGTTCGACGTGCTCAAGGACAAACAGCTTTCCTATTGGGGCACGCCGCTCATCAGCGCGGCCAATGCACAAAACCCCACCGGCATCGTCACCGACCTTGCCGGGGGCCGCGTGATTGACCGGCGGTTGCTGAAGACCAACTTCAACGTCAACGATGGCGAGATGACCAACGATAGCTACTGGACGCGCGGCAAGCTGTCCTGGGCCATCAATCCGCAGTGGACGTTGCGTAACGAACTTTCCTACTATACCGCTGATCGCTTTTGGCGAAACGCCGAAGTCTATACCTTCATCGCTCCCAATCTGGTGGATCGTTCGCTGGTCTACATTACGCATGATCACAATGTGCTGACCAACCGCACTGATCTGGCTTATCAGGGCCAATGGGGCAGCATGAAAAACCGCTTTGTTGCCGGCGTCGAGTACAGCAAAACCGATTTTGGCAGCCGGCGGCGCTTTTCCGGCGCCAACCCTGCCGCACTTCGCGTGAATCTGGATAATCCGTCATTCGGCGCTTTTATCGACAACGATGCGATTTACAACGCGGCAGGCGCAGTGAATCAGCAAGTCACCGCCGACATCCCCACACTATCATTCTTTGCCGAAAACGCCCTGAGTGTGTTGCCCAACCTGATTGTGGTCGCCGGCGCGCGCAATGATCGCATCAAGCTTTCGCGTACCATCGCCGATTTTCGCCTCGCCACCAACACCGCATTCGAGCGCACTTACAACGCCAACGCCTACCGCTTCGGAGCGGTATGGGAGCCCGCGGCCGGTTTTTCGCTTTACGGTCAGTATTCCGACGCCGTTGCCCCGGTCGGCACGATATTGCTGCTGTCGCAGGCGAACAGTAATTTTGACCTGACACGCGGCAAACAATTGGAGTTCGGCCTGAAACATTCATTCTGGGGCGGACGTGCCGATTGGACCCTGGCCCGTTACGAAATCGAGCAAAAAAATATCCTGACGCGGGACCCGGCCAACCCGGCAAATACCATTGCCATTGGCAAACAAAGCTCTCGCGGTGTGGAATTGTCAGCATCAGTACGCCCGATCCAGGGACTGACGATCTCGGGTAATTATGCCGACTTGCGCGCAAGGTTTGACGAGTTCATTGAAGCAGGGAATGTTTCGCGCGTAGGCAATACGCCGCCCAATGTGCCCAATCGTGTTGCCAATCTCTGGCTGGACTACAAATTCGCCAGTATCCCGTTGGGCGCGGGCGTGGGCGTCAATTCTGTTTCTGATTTCTTTACCAACAATGCCAATACGATTCGCATTAACGGCTACATGACTGCTGATGCCTACTTATCATGGACATTCAACAAGACGCAACACCTCACCTTCCGTGTACGCAACATTGGCGATAAGGAATATGCCACCTGGACGGGGGCGGCCGCCACGCAAGTCATGCTGGGCATGCCACGCAACTACGAGATTTCGTTCCGGGCTGCATTTTGAACGGCATCCTTGAAGCACTAGCAGTGAGCAAGCGTTTCGGGGAAACGCTGGCGCTTGACGGCGTTTCCCTGCAGGTCAATGCCGGAGAAGTCTTCTGTCTGCTCGGCGCCAACGGCGCGGGCAAGACCACGCTGGTAAATATTTTTTTGAATTTTATAGCGCCTACGTCCGGCGAAGCACGGGTCGACGGCCGCGATGTCACCCGGCATGCGCTCGCGGCCAAGCGCGACATGGCGTATATCCCCGAACAGGTCATGTTGTACGGCGTGCTCAGCGGCCTGGAAAACCTGCGTTACTTTGCGGCATTGGCGACTGACGAGGATTTGCCTGAACGCCGTGCGCTTGACCTCCTGCGCCAGGTGGGGTTGGACGAGACTGCCGCACGCCGGCGCATTTCGGAATATTCGAAGGGGATGCGCCAAAAGGTTGGCATCGCCATCGCCTCGGCAAAAAATGCCAAGGCGTTTCTGCTTGACGAGCCCACTTCAGGGCTCGATCCCAAGGCCGCGAACGAGTTTTCCCAACTCCTGCGTACCGCGCGCGACAAGGGTGTCGCCGTGCTGACCACAACGCACGATCTGTTTCATGCCAAACAAACGGGCAGCCGCATAGGCATCATGCGGCGCGGCCGTCTGGTCGAAAACCTGCTGGCTGCCGACATATCCCACCTTGACCTTGAATCGCTTTATCTCAAGCATATGAGCAATCAGGATGAATAGCCTGTGCCTGCCCTTGATTGCAAAACGCGAGTTTATCGAGTGGCGGCGGGATGGGCGCCTGCTAATCGCCGGCGGATTGTCGCTCATCGTCATGATCGCTGCGGTGCTGGTCAACGTACAACGCCAGGTCGTCGCGGAAGGCAAGCGCCGCGCGGCGGAGGTACTTGACTACGATAGCTGGCTCAAACAGGGGAACCGGCATCCGCACGACGCCGCCCATCAAGGCATGTATGTGTTCAAACCCTCGCCGCCATTGGCCCTGTTTGATCCGGGCATTACGCCGTTCTCCGGCGCAAGTATCTGGCTACAAGCGCATCAGCAGAGCGAGTTGCGTTTTCGTCCGGCGCAGGATGCCACCGGTCTTCAACGATTTGGCACATTATCCGTATCGTGGGTGTTGCAGGTGCTGGGGCCGTTGATCGTCATCATTTTCGGCTTTAACGTGTTTTCCGGCGAACGCGAGCAAGGCACGCTGCGGCAAACGCTGAGTCTGGGCGTATCGACTCGCACGCTGCTGTGGGGCAAAGCGCTGGCATTACATGGCGTCATGGCACTGATCTTGCTGCCGGTGCTCATCGCTACGACTGTGGCCGTGCTTTACGCCAGCGTGTCTGCTGCAGCATTGTCGGATACCGCACTGCGCTTGCTCCTGCTGAGCGTGGGTTATGCGGCTTATGTCAGCATGATGGTATTCGCGGTGCTCGCTGTATCCGCGCGCATGCCAACGGCACGCGCGTCGCTGCTGGTGCTGCTGGGCTTGTGGTTCGCCAGCGTGATGCTGGCACCGCGTATTGCCGCCGACGTGGCCGAGTATCTGGATCCGAGTCCTTCGCGTGTCGAGTTCAACAGCAAGATGGCTAGTGCGCTGGATGCGGCATACAAGCGCGCATGGGCGAAGGAATTGGGATCTGAAAAGCGTTGGGGGGGCGATGTGCCGCTTGACCGCTGGGGGCGGGCCTTGCAAGTGGATGATCATGCCGGTTACACCATCATGGATCAACACTTCAAGCGGTTGTGGGACACCTACGAAAAGCAAAACCGTACCCAGGAATGGGCCGGGCTGCTGGCGCCGATGCTCTCCCTGCGCGCGTATTCCATGATCCTGGCGGGCACCAGTTTTTACGACCACCGGCTGTTCTCCCATGCAGCCGAACGCCAGCGCCGCGTCATGCAGGACATTGTCAGTGACGATCTGGTGAAAAATGCCGATGCACACAGCCATACGCATGGGGAGCAAGCGCATTTCACATATCAGGCGGACGCCCGTTTGTGGGCCTCGGTTCCGCGCTTCTCGTATCAAACCCCTTTGGCCAAGGAAGCGCTCGGGCGTTCCGTTGTCGGCTTTGCGGTTCTACTGACAGGGCTGGCGCTTGCAATAGGCGCGGCGCTCTGGGCCAGTGCCCACCGGCCGGAGTAGCCATGCCACCATTATCCACACTGGACAAGTTGCAACGGACTTTGCAGGGTCCTGGTACGGGCTACCTGTTCACTCGCGTGTTCTTGAATGAAGGGAGAATATTACTCGCCGACCGTACGTTGTGGCTGGCCTGTGGGCTGTTGTTCCTTTTTTTGGGTTACAGCCTGTATGTGGGCCTGTCGCAGGTGCGTGCTCGCGAAGCTGTGTTGCAGGGAATCACACTGCGCGACGCGGAAAAGGCCGATAAAAGTATAACGCAACTGCGACGCATTCTGGCCGGGCATGAAACGCCTGATCCGTTCAGCAACCCGGCGGATCCCGCCTCCGTCGCGAGCGGATTGGGCGCACGCCATGCCGTGCTGCCATATCTGGCCCTGGCGCCTCTGGCACTCGGCCAGTCGGACATGGCGCCCAACTACTATCGGGTCACCAATCGTAACAAATCAACCTTTCTTTACGACGGTGAAATGGATAACCCATGGAACCTGATGACCGGTCATTTTGATACGGCTTTTGTGGTGATTTATCTTCTGCCCCTGCTGATTCTGGGCGTGAGTTACAACATGCTATCCGCCGAACGCGAGCGCGGCACGTTACGCCTACTGTTGTCGCACTCACTCGGCATAGGTACGCTGTTGCTGGCGAAAACCGCTGTACGGGCGCTGGCTGTTCTGACAACGACGGGCGCGACGGTGGCCGCCGTGTTGCTGCCCGAACGCGGTGGCAGCCTGGAATACCTGTTCTGGCTGGGCATGATAGCGGCCTATGCCGTATTCTGGTTCGCGGTGGCAGCCGCGGTAAATGCCTTGGGGAAAGCCTCCGCCACCAACGCGTTTGCTCTGATCGTGGTGTGGGTGACGCTGGTGATTCTTGCGCCGGTGCTGCTGAATCTCGCAGTGTCTCAGGCTTATCCCGCGCCATCACGCACGGAACTGGCCACGCGTAGCCGGCTGATTACGATTGGCGGCCTGAATCGCTTTGCGGATTTGCTGGCGACGGACTATCGGCATGTCGGCAAACCGCAAGTGTTATTGCCCAAAGACGGAAAAATCGAGGTCGCGGAACGCCGGAAGGCGCATCTGCTCATCGCTCGCCAGGTGGATGCAGAACTTGATACGCTGCTGGCCGCATTCGAAAAACAACTGCTGGCCCAACAGCAGTTCATCGAGCGCTTTTCGCTGATCTCTCCGGCCGCGGTAATTCATGAAGGCATGTCCGCATTGGCCGGAACCGGCTCACGCCGCTATACGCAATTCACGCAGCAAGTGTCTACGTATCACATGGACTGGAAGGCGTTTTTTGAGGTGCGCATTCTCAACGGCATTGCGATGACGGAGCCCGACTTTGCCCGTTTACCCAAATTCTCGTGGCTTGAACAACCGGCGACGGCATTGCGCGGCCAGTTGGCGGGCTACGCGTTGCAGTTGCTGGTTCCATCCTTACTGCTGGGACTGTGGGCGCGGCGGCGGTTGCGCCGCTATCCGATGGTATGACCGCTCGATCCGTCTGGCGCACGCCCGTGCCCGCATGGGTAAAGCGCATAGCCCCGCTGACACTGGTGATCGCAGCGCATGCAGTCGTGCTGCTGGGGCTGCTGTCGTTAGCCCCCGTCAGAAATGCCCTTAACGTGCCAGCAGTGCTGACCATTGACATGATCCGTCCGCCGCCGCCCCCACCACCGCCAATGCCACCGGTAGCCCGCAAAGAACCGCCCAAACCCAAGGAAGTCGCGGTGGCCCGGACCCTTCCCCAGCCGGTCCCCCAGCTCCCGCTTCTGGTTGCCCCTGCGGATGCCCCATCGCCTGTTGTGATTGCCGAGCAGCCCGAGACCCCTCGCGTCGCGCCGCCGGTGGAAGCGGCACCTGCGCCAGCTGCGCCCGCCCCGGCACCGAAGCCGCCGGCAGCACCCAAGGTTGTCACCGCAGTTGAATACGTGCGCGCGCCGCAACCGCAGTACCCCGCCACCGCGAGGCGCCGCGGGGAGCAGGGCCGCGTCATGCTGCGCGTACTCGTCAATACGCAGGGGCAACCCGAACGTGCCGAAGTACAGCAAAGCAGTGGCGTTGCCGCGCTGGATGACGCAGCTCGCCGGGCGGCGCTTCAGGCGTTATTCAAGCCGCACCTGGAAAACGGCCAACCCGTACCGGTGTGGGCCATAGTACCGATTATCTTTTCACTGGAAGGTTGATGATGAATAGCGAGAGTCCATTGGGGTTCGCCCATTTCCTGGCACAAGCAGATAGCGTTGCGAAGACAATATTGTTGATCATGTTGGTCATGTCAGTGATGACCTGGTACGTCATTCTCACCAAGGGGTTGCGCAATGTCTTCGCGCACCGTAAAAGCCAGGCATTTCTGAAGTCCTTTGCTACATCCACCAGTTTGAGCACATTCGCGGCCCACCTCCGCGAGAAGGGCGGCGATCCGGCGTTGGCAAGCGAGCCGTTTTCGGCCATGGTAACGGAGGGTTTGCAAGCCGTCGAACGATACCGCACTACGGGCACAGCCGCGATGATCGATGCGGGCAGTATCAACGAGTTCGTCATGCGCGCGATACGGTGCTCCATTGACAAAACTGCGGCAAACCTCGAATCCGGCTTGTCTGTGCTGGCCTCCGTAGGGGCTTCAGCACCTTTTGTGGGATTGTTTGGCACGGTCTGGGGCATTTACCATGCGCTGATCGCCATCGGCATGAGCGGTCAAGGCACGCTCGACAAAGTGGCAGGCCCGGTCGGTGAAGCCCTCATCATGACTGCGATTGGTCTGGCCGTGGCAATTCCTGCGGTACTCGCTTACAACTATTTTGTCCGCCAAAATCGCATCCTGCTAGCCGCGCTGGATGACACTGCCCATGAATTTTTCGCCTTCATGGCGACGGGCCAGCGACCACCTGCTGTAATCAGTGGTGCAGCGCATGCGGTATCCGCAATGCCCTCGCAGGCGGTATAACCATGGCTTTCGGCAACAGTGCACAACAGGGGAGCAACGCCCCGCTGGCGGAGATCAACATGATCCCCCTTATTGACGTCATGCTGGTATTGCTGGTTATTTTTATCGTCACAGCACCATTACTCACGCATTCGGTCAAGATCGATCTGCCCAAGGCGTCCTCGAATCCGAATGTCACCAAGCCCGAGAATATTCAACTCGCCATCAAGGCGGACAAGGCACAAAGCCAGTTGTTCTGGAATGGCGAGCCGATATCGGCCGTCGAACTGCCGCAGCGCTTTGCGGCAACGGCGAATCGCAGCCCGCAGCCCGCGGTGCATATCCGTGCTGATCGTATGGTGCAATACGAACACGTTGCCAAGGTGATGGCCGCAGCAGCGAAAACCGGGCATACGCGCATCGGGTTTGTTACGGAGCCTGAAGAGCGCTAGGGCCGGGCGGTGGATCGGCGTCGTGCCTGGCGGATTATTGGATTGCCAGACAAAACTCTTGTAAGTATTTGTTTTTTATTTGATATTTTATTTTTCATGATGAGGCATGGCGCGCCAGGAAAATTGCGTGTTCAGCCCTGCAACGACACTGGGCAACGGACGATATTTGGGCTTTGCGTTACTGCTCACGGGCGGCGGCCCGCGCTTCGGTCCTCACGCCAAGCTTCAGCGAAATTCATCGGCGGGCCGAGGCGCCTGACCGCACCGACACGCATGCCGATCTCGAACGCGCGCAACGGCTCCAGTGATTCCTCGAGCTCCTGCAGCGTGGGACCAAACCTCAGGAAACGATCTAGCGACGCGCGCTTGTATGCGAACACCGGCAGGATCTTCATTGGCGGAACCGCTTTCAGCGCTTTCGGATCGAAACTAAAGTTGCGTGCATGGCCCACCTGGCATCCGACGATGTGGTGGATACGCCGGCGCTCAGACCATTCCACATCAACACCGATTGTGGAGCCGTCATCTATGGGCTGCTCCCACGGTGCAGCCACCACGGCGATATCGATGCTGTAATCCGCCAGCGGCCACATCAGCGAGCTGATGGTGTCGGAATCCAAAGCGTTCGAATGGCCGTAAATGTTGACGACCACATCGTGGTTGTAGAACCGGTCAAATTTGTTGACGATGCGCGCAACGCGCTCGGCACCGGAAGCGGTCTGGTAGTTGTGGCGAATATCGTCTTCGCTCTCGACGCCTTTCAGAAAGTAAGCGCCGAGTTTGTCGAATTTTTCCTTGAGTACCGGCGCATCACAGTCAACAACAATCGACCCGATTCTCGAGGATATTGCGCCTTGCCATGTATCGAGAACCCGCTCGTAACGGGCGGCAAGTTTCTCGCCCCGGGTGCCGTCGTCCGGAACGGAGATAACGACCAGCGGATTGCGTTCCAATAGCGTGCCCGCCCATTCGCGCCGGAAGTCTAGGCGCCACCCTTGTGTGTGGGGTATCCAAGCAGGCTCGGGTGATGAAAGTCGCCGCTGCGGTAGTTGCCCACCGCCTCTTCCATGTGCTCCATTTTGGTAAAGATGACGGGGCCGTCCTTGGTCACCAGTACGTTTTCCTCAAGACGGCAGGTCTGCGGCAGCCCTGGATGTCCAGCGAAAGTCTCGATCGCAAAATACATGTTTTCCTTGATTTCCGCGGGAAATTTCAGCGAATAAGCGCGGCTCATCCACATGCCTTCATAGAGCGTGATACCGATCGAGTGCGCGAACTGCTGCAGGGTCACCGTGCCAAAAGTGTCGTCGTCGTAAGCGGGAAAACGCGAGACGACATCCGCCGAGGTCATACCGGGCCGCAGATTTTCGAGGCCGGCGTAGAGCGAATCGTAGGTTTCCCGGTACAAGTCAATTTCCTGTTGCGTCATGCGTGCAGCACATTTTAGGGTGCGGACGAAATCGACATAATAGCCACCGGGCCCCACCGCATTGATGTCGACAATAATAAGATCGCCCTGCTGAATCAGCTTGTCGGTCGCCCAGCGCCGGTACGGGCTGGTATTGCCACCGGATGCGACGATAATGTCGTAAATGATTTCGCAGCCGCGGCTGAGCATGAACTCGTGCACTTTTGCCTCGATCTGCCGCTCGGTGACACCGGGCCGCAACCATTCGTGCTTGATATGCCACATCGCCGCGTCGCCAATTGCCGCGGACATCTTGATTTGCTCGATCTCATCAGGTGTCTTGATCACCCGCGCCCGCGACATGGCCGGCCACCCGTTGACGATATGGAGCCCGGCTTTTTCGAACGCGTGCAGTGCCGGGAAATCGAGGTTATCGACACCAATTTTTTCCTTTTCGACCCCATGGGCCTTTAACACCTCCATCACCGAGGCCACCATCTTGTCAGCCATCTCGCCGACAGCGCCTTCGGCCCACTGCCAGGTCATTGCGGGACGGATACGGTCTCCCATCCAGGGCAAATCCAGCCGAGCGCAGCGCAGATCGGATCCGGCTGTCTCAAATAGATAGGGTTCGCCCCCCCGCGGCAAGACCGCGTAGCGGATATTGATGTTGTATTTCCAATTGCCCTGATACGAACCCGTCATGTAACGGATGTTCGCCCCGGCAAAGACCACTAAAGCGCCGAGATCGTCGGCTTCCATTTCCGCTCGCGCCCGGGCAAGGCGCTGGATCCGCATGCGTTCATGATCGACGCGGTACTGCCAGTCGGCCCCCACCGAACTGAACAACCGCCGCGGATTGGTGTGGTGGGCTTCCTGGATAAAGTCGGTCGGGATCTGGTAACCCTCGTAGTTTCCACTAAATGACATTTTTGATTTCCTTTGTTGATGAGGAGTTGTCTTGGCGCAATTCCTGGTGTGATGCGCGCCGCAAGAATTCGGAACCGCTGGGGATCAGGCAGCCTTTTAGCTGCCGATCGATTTCCGCAGCCATCGCGCCCGCATGATAGATACGCAGATTTTGCTGACGGTCTCCGTAAACCGGATCCCACACCCCTGGCGGTATGACGAGTTCTAGCCCGCCAGAGCACGCGCGCTCTGCCGCCAGCCAGAGACCGGCTTTGCGGTACCAGGCGCGTGATTTGGAGATCAGCACCTCGCATCGTTCGTCGGGCGCATTGTCCACCCAGAATTCACCTTCAATCCGCACATCGACGGGCCACGCCTGGTAGAGAAAGCACAGAAATTTCATGGGATGAAACGGTGGTCGGGCGGTGAAACCGATGTACTCGGCCATCCTGCACCCATCGCCCGCGCCATCCGACAACAACAGCGAACTGTTGGCAGCAGGAGCGCCCGCACTATTCTCCTGGCAGCGGCCCGGAAAATTTAGAGCATCGACATAGCTGTAAACCGAGTGCGCAGACATGCGTGTTTAAAAATGCAATTCAATTGCATTTAGTATATGATTTTCGCAATCGAGTTGCAAATAGTGGTTACCCGATCACGGGTTGGCCGTCTAGACTGGCGACCGTCCACATCACAACCAGCAAAGGAACGTCCGATGAACAGCGGCGAGCCCGCGTCGCGCGGGCAGGAAGACTTGCCCGATACAACCGTTTCGGTACGCAACACATTTGACATAGACTCGGATTGGGTAGTGCCCGCATTCTCTGTCGCGACCGAACATGTTCCCCCAATCGACAGGGGCTACCGATTCGATCCAGACACGACGATCGCTCTGCTAGCCGGCTTTTCACTCAACCGCCGCGTACTGTTGCAGGGGTATCACGGCACCGGAAAGTCGACTCACATCGAACAGGTCGCGGCAAGGCTGAATTGGCCGTGTGTTCGCATCAATCTCGACAGCCAGATCAGCCGCACGGATCTACTGGGTCGGGACGCCATCGTGATTCGCGATGGCAAGCAGGTGACGGCGTTTCGGGAAGGCCTGTTGCCATGGTCCATGCAAAATCCGTGCGCGCTGGTCTTTGACGAATACGACGCCGGAAGACCCGATGTGATGTTCGTCATACAGCGTCTGCTGGAATCTGACTCGAGACTGACCATGCTCGACCAGAACCAGGTTATCCGGCCACATCCGGCGTTCCGCTTGTTTGCCACGGCCAATACCATCGGCTTGGGCGATACCAGCGGACTTTACCATGGCACCCAGCATATCAATCAGGCGCAAATGGATCGATGGCATATCGTCGCCACTCTGAACTTTCTTCCCGTCGATCAGGAATGCAGTATCGTGCTCTCCAAGTGTCCTGAATACGACAATGCGGCCGGCCGTCGCGTCGTAGAGGCCATGGTCATGACAGCCGGACTGACCCGCTCCGGCTTCATAGACGGCGACCTATCGACGGTCATGTCGCCCCGTACCGTGATCAACTGGGCCCAGAATGCTCGGATCTTTGGCAGCGTCGCAACCGGATTTCGCCTGACGTTTCTTAACAAGTGCGATGAATTGGAACGATCAGTAGTTGCTGAATACTACCAACGGTGTTTCGGCGATGATCTGGGTATCGCGATAGCACCGATGCAAGAGTCAGCCCCCCGCACGTCCGGTGAATGAGCGAATTGTTGAATCCCAATCCGGCTATCGAACGGTTCCGTCTGGCGATTGGCGCCACGATGCGAGGGTTATCGGGCCGCCGCCAACTCAACGTCTCTTTCGCGTCCGGCAAAGCACGAATAGAGGGCAACACGGTCAGTCTGCAGGGACCGGATGCAACACTGCAGGAGTGGAACCTGCGTACGGTACGTGGCGAAGCCGATGCGTTGTGTTTCTGGCTGCGCTATCATGATCCCGACGTGTATGTAGACACAAGCACTCTTCCGCAGGTTGCGACTGAATGGGTGCTGGGTGCCGAGCACGCTCGGGTGGAAGCCTTGGGTGGCCGATGCTATGCCGGCAGCGCAAAAAATCTCCTCGCTATGCGTGAAGAACGCGTCCGCCGCGCGGGATTCAGTGGATTCACAAACCTGCGGCAATTGCCCCCCGCCGCAGCGTTCGAACTTCTGATCACGGCAGCCGTCATCGGCAGCAGCGCGGGGCCTTCACCGGCTCGCGTTGACGCATTGTGGCGGCCCATGCTTGATGCACATTCGTGCAGTTTGCTTGACCGACTGGCGTCCCAGCTCGACGAGCAGGCGGCTTTTGCTTCAACGGTCACCGCGTTCATCGAGACACTTCCGTCCGATCAATTGGCGCAAATGTGCGCGGCTGCCAATACCGTCCCCCCGCAGCCGTCGGGCGAAGAAAACATGCAATCTTTGATAACGCCGCCAGCGGCAAACGCGGAGACGGCTGTACCGGACCCGCGCACTACCGCAGACAGCCGTCCGCCCCGAGCTGCACGTCGAACATCCGTGCGCGAGCGCTATAAGCCCTTTACCACCGAGTATGACCGCATTTGCTCAGCTACCGCGATGGCAAGCAACGAACAACTGAAGGCGCTCCATGCGCAACTGACGGATGGCGACCATGGGTTGCAGGACAGCATCGGCAGGCTCGCCAGACGCCTGCGTCGCCGCCTGCTGGCATGGCAACGACGTTCCTGGATGCACGACCTGGAAGACGGCCTGCTCGACACCACACGGCTGCCAGAAATCGTAAGCAATCCGGCGACCTTGCCGCCTTACCGAAAAGTCACTGAAATTCACGACCACGATACCGTTGTGACTCTGCTGATCGACAATTCCGGATCGATGCGCGGCAGACCGCTCAATATCGCCGGATTATGCGCGGACCATTTGACCCGGGCCCTCGAGCGTTGCGGCATCCGGGTCGAAATTCTGGGCTATACAACCGCCACGTGGAAGGGCGGGCAGTCGTGCCGGAAATGGATCGCAGCAGGTCAACCAGCGCGACCGGGACGCCTGAACGATACCCTTCACATCGTTTACAAATCAGCTGACGCGTCCTGGCTACGCAGTCGCCGTAACCTTGGACTGATGCTGCGACGCGATCTGCCTCGTGAAAACATCGATGGAGAAGCGCTGCTGTGGGCGTACGATCGGCTGATGTCACGAAGCGAAAGCCGCCGCGTGCTCATTGTCGTTTCCGATGGCGGGCCAGCGGACGAAATCACCTTGTCGGTAAATGATCCTCACTTGCTCAGCCGCCACCTTCAGCAGGTTGTCGCATTGATCGAGCACGCCAGGCAGGTCGAGCTTCTCGCAATTGGCATCGGTGAGGACGCGTGTCGCCCCTATCGACGGGCCGTTTCTATTGAGAATACCGATACGTTTGCCGTCACCCTCGCGCGCGAGATAGAAAAGCTGTTCGAACGCAACGCTGCTCGGCGTGCTGACTCCGGTTGTACCCCGCGCAGACGCAGTCCGCGCGCGCCGGCCTGAATTTGCTCGCCCTCTCCCGCGGGCGACCAGGGTTCGGAGCGATTGGGGGAAAAATTCTTAAGGAAACACTGAATAAGTTGATTCCATTCCTGGTTCGACAGGCTCACCACGAACGGAATCAACAACTTAGCGTTCGTCCTGAGCTCGTCGAAGGACTTGTTCAGTGTTTCCTTAAATGGGTGCTGCCTTTGCCCAACACTTGCGGCAACTGAAACCGCATCCCAAGAAGCAAGCAAAATCGGTTGTCGGGTAGGATTGCTATTCGTTCGCACGCGCGCAAACCTTTTAAAGACCTGATGGCGCGTCATGACACCCAGTTGCAGCAAACCGTGGATATGGCAGCCATAGTCAAAACGAACGATTGTTCGGACTCATGCGTCTCGAAAGCGGATCGCTGTATACGATGCCCTAACGCATCGAGCCCCCCGATTGAATTCTTGGCAAGAAGACGCTCGAAAGTAGGCGTAACGAATTCTCGGGAGAATCAATGCGGGATGTCCGCTATCTTGAAATTTGTTGTCTTTTACGACTCAGTAGTTGACCGACCGTACCTTCGCGGACTGCGATGATTGCCGCACCCCCGCCCCCTTATGTCGAATCGAATCCAAACTTCTACATATCACCTAACGCGCATTAGCGCCGCCCCGCCACATCCTCCGCCGCCAACAACCCAAAGGTCAACGCCTTCATCAAGCCGCCGCCATAGCCCACCACCGGCCCGCCTTCCAATCCGCCGGTAATCGCCCCTGCCGCATACAAGCCGGGAATCACGCCACCCGCCGCGCGCAGCACTTGCCCCTGCGCATTGGTGCGCACGCCCCCCATGGTGTAGGTCAAACCGCAGCACGCCGGCGCCGCGTAAAACGGCGCGGTGGCGATGGGCATGGCTTTGCGGCGCGCGCTGGAGCGCGGCGGGTGCAATTGGCCGAGCGTGTTCGCGGCGAGCGCGGCGTTGTAGTCACGCACAGTGACTTCAAGCGCAGCGGCATCGATGTTGGCTTTTGCCGCCAGCTCGCGGATGGTATCCGCTTTAAACAAGGTGCCGCCTTGTTCCACCAACACCGCATTGGGCGGGATCGACGCGGCCTTGCCCGGTCCTTGCCAGATCGCTTCGTCGAAAATCACCGTGGTGGCGAGCGGATCGTCGGCGCGCGCCATCAGGTTGGCGATGTAGACGCCGCCCTGGCCTTCGTCGCCCAAGCGTTTGCCCTGCGCGGTGACCAGCAGGCCCGCCGCGGCGAGTTCGTCGAGTTGCGGATACGGCCACACGCGTTCGTTGTGCATGGCATCGCGCGATAGCACGTGGCCGTAGAACGCTTGCATATCGGAGAGCGCCGCGCCCTTCGCTTGCGCAAGCCGGATGCCGTCGCCCAAGCCGGTGCCGGTGCCGCGCTGCTTTAGCGCTTGGGGTTTGCGCGACAGGTATTGCCCCACCATGTCGGCGTTGCCTTGAAAGCCGCCGTCAGCGAGCACCACCGCACGCGCGTGAAACTCGACCTCGCGTCCACCCTGACGCGTACGCACGCCCACGCACGAACCCTGTTTTTCGATCAAATCGAAGACCGCCGTTCCGCGATGCAACACCCCGCCGCGTTCGCGCAGATTTTTTTCCAACGTGCGCAAACACATGTCGGCGCCGATGCCGCGCCATTCGAGATGGGTGGCCGGCGGGCGCACCGGCGCCAGCAGCCAATTGCGCCAGCCGGTGTTGGTGGCGAGCGCGAATTGCACGCCGATGCTTTTTAACCATTGCAGCGCGCGCAAACCGTTGCTGGTGAACGCCTCGACCAGCTCGCGCTCGGCATACCCTGCGGTGATGCCGGTCACCGCTTGGGCGAGCGCCGCCGGCGGCTCGGCAGGATCGTGATATGAAATATGCATCACGCCGCCCGCCACGCGCGAGTTGCAAAAATAAAGTTCCTCGCTGCTGCGTTCGAGCACTGCCGTTTTAAGGCCGAGTTCGGCCGCGCGCACCGCGGCGGTCAAGCCCGCCAAGCCGCCGCCTACAGCAATCAAATCAAACTCGTTTTGCAGCGCCATGGATATTTATGTAACTATTTGATTTAATTTAATATTTTAATTGAACAAAAATGCGGACCAGCGTTACTCCGCGCAACTTTAAGCCCGCCGCACGAGCACTTTCGAGGCCGCAATTTGCAAGATGGTATAGCACTCGGGCGCGGTCTTGGCCAACATCGGGTTGGCGATGAATCTGCCGGCACCCGAACAGTTTGCGATCACCACCGGCTGTCCCCAGATAACCTGCGGCTTGCCCCGCCAACATGCTCGCGGTGATATCGGTGGCGCTGCCGGGCGCAAAACCCACTACGCGACGCACAGGCTGCATGGGCCAGTTGCCCGGGCCAGCGGCTTGTGCGAACGCATGCAGCGGCCATGCAATACCCGCCACCCGCAAACACAACCAACCTGAAAGACGCGTCGTTACCTGCGCGCCTTCATTTAGCCATGGGTTTGCAGGGTGCGCACCGCGCACGCGCCGGCGATCGCTACGCGTGCGCGATGCGCTCCTTACCGTGGTGATGTTATGGTTTAGGCCGCAACCGTTTTGACTGCCGCCTGCTGCGCCCGCCGCGCGGTCACTTGGATCGACGACATCACCGGCCGCCCGAACTCACGCGCCAGATCGCCGAGAATTTCCGCCGTGGGTAATTGCGAGCAGCCGATGAACATCGCCTCGCAATCGTCACCCATGGTTTCGCGCGCGAGCTGGGCGACTTGATACGCTTCGATGCGCCCCAGCTCGTCGGTATTTTGCGCATAAAAACTGTTAAAGCGCTTGACCTCGATGCCGCCATCGGCGAGAAACGCTTTTAACTGCGTGTTCACGCTGTCGAGATACGGCGTGACCAAGGCGATTTTTTTGCCGCCGATGTCGTTTAACGCTTCCACCATCGAGCGCGCGGTGGTCACCACCTGTTTATGCGTAATGCGTTTGAGATCGTCTTGTAACTTTGCGTCCCCCGCCGGCCCGGAGATAAACCCCGCCGCGGTGCAGCCATACGCCACCACATCGACGTTTGGATTTTCAAACACTGCAGCGAGCTTTAACGCTTGCCCAATGTAATCCGGGAGATTCTCGGGCGTGAGCAGTCCTTTGCCGCGCGGAATTTTCACCGTATGGCAAGTCGATCCCGCGGGCAGCCACGCCAGCATTTCGCGCTCCATCGTCGTGTTATTGCTCGGCACCATGAGGCCAACGTTTAGGGCTTGCGGCATCAGTCACTCCCGGTCGTGGTGGATGAGACGCATGTTATCCTAACGCCGAAACAGGAGTCCATCATGACCGACGAACGCTCCACCGCCGCACGCATTCAAGACCCCGGCATCCGCGCACTGTACAAACTCGAAAACCGCTGGCAAGCGTGGCTCGACGTCGAAGTGGCGCTGGCCCGCGCGCAAGCGGAGCTCGGCATTATTCCCAAGGAAGCGGTCGAGCCCATCGCACGCGCCGCCAAGCTTGAGTCGATGGACCGCAAGCGCATCGACGAAGCGTTCGCGCGCACCGCGCACACCATTGTGCCGCTGGTGTGGGAACTGTCGCGTTGTGTCGGCGAGCCGCACGGCGGCTGGGTACATTGGGGCGCCACCACGCAGAACATCACGCAAACCGGCGATTTGCTCGTGCTGCGGCAAGCACATCAGAAATTCCTGGGCCTGATCCACGATGCGCTGGAAGCGATGGCCGATCTCGCCGAGCGCGGCGCGGATATGCCCATACCCGGCCGCACCCACGGGCAGCACGCGGTGCCAGCCACATTCGGCTACAAAGTCGCGGTGTGGGTGGATGAAATGCTGCGGCACGTTGACCGTTTTCGTGACGCGGCGCCGCGATTGTTTGTCGCCATGTTGGGCGGCGGCGCGGGCACGTTCGCTTCGCTCGGTGAACAAGGCCCGGCTGTGCAAGCGGGCATCGCCAAACATCTGAATATGGGGGTGATGCAAGTGCCCTCGCGCGTGATCGGTGACCATCTGGCGGAGAACATTTGCATCCTCGGCATGCTCGCCGCCACCTGCGGCAAAATCGGCCGCGAGCTTTATACGCAGATGAAAACCGAATACGGCGAAGTCGAAGAACCGGTGCCGCCGGGCACGGTCGGCAGCTCGACCATGCCGCAAAAAAGGAACCCCAAGCTGTGCCAGGACATCGTCGCTGCCGCAATGGAAATTCGCTCGATCGTGCCGTTCGCGCTGGAATCGATGCAAACCGAACATGAAGCCGACCGCACCACGTCGCTTACCTTCGACGCGGCCGAGGCGCGCGCCTGCATCATAACCGGCGATATGCTGGCGCGGCTGGTGTCGGTGCTGCAAGGCTTAAAACTCAACCCGGCGCGCATGCGCAAGAATCTCGATTTGAGCGGTGGCCTCATCGTCGCCGAAGCGGTGATGCTGGAATTGGGCCAAACCATTGGGCGGCAAACCGCGCACGATGTCGTCTACGATGCCGCGCAAGCGTCGCTGATCGAAGGCAAATCGTTTGCTGCCGCGCTGATGGAAGACAAGCGCGTGTCCGCGCGTTTATCCAAAGCCGAGATCGACAAGTTGCTCGATCCTACGGCGTATACGGGCTTGTGCTCGCAGATGGCACGAGAGGCGGCTCAGCGGGCGCGAGGGGCGGCAACGGCTTGGCGGGCACATTGACCACCCGTTCGGGCTGAGCTTGTCGAAGCCCGGTCATGTTTAATCGCCCTTCGACAAGCTCAGGGCAAACGGTTATTTTGCGAACCGTTCGTGCTGAGCTCGTCGAAGCCCGAACGCACTTTTCGTCATGGGTAAGCGCACTACGCCCTACTCCGCCTTAATCCCCGCATCCCGAATTACCCCCGCCCACACCGCGGTTTCCGATTTAATGCGCGCGGCGACATCTTTGGGCGTGCTGGTTTCAGGCTCCAGCCCCTGGCGGCTCATGGTTTGTTGCACGTCGAGCGCGCCCACCGCTTTCACCAACTCGCCATGCAAACGATTGACGATGGTCATCGGCGTTTTCGCCGGCAGCAACAACGCGTACCACGAACTCACGTCAAAGCCGGGGAAGCCCTGTTCGGCGATGATCGGCAATTCGGGCGCGACCTTGGAACGCTTGGCACCCGTCGTCGCCAATGCTTTCAAGCGGCCGGATTTCACATGCGGCATCACCGAGGCGATACTCCCAAATATCAACTGCGTCTCACCCGCGAGCACTGACGCCGCCGCTGGCCCGCCGCCCTTATAGGCGATTTGCTGCATTTTCACTTCCGCGCGCTTTTGAAAGAGCTCGGCCGCCAGGTGCAGCGGGCTGCCCACGCCCGCCGAGGCATAGTTAAAGCCGCCGGGCTTCGCCTTGGCCGCAGCAATGAATTCCTTCAAATTATTTGCGGCCACACTCGAATGCAGCACCAAAATATATTGCGCGCCGGCGAGCAGGGTCACCGGTTGAAAATCGCGCTCCACGTTAAACGCCAGCTTGTAAAGGCTGGGGTTCACCGTGAGCACGGAGCTAAAACCGAGAAACGTGGTGTAGCCGTCGGGCGCCGCGTTCGCCACGATTTCCGCCGCGAGATTGCCCGCCGCGCCGCCGCGATTGTCGACCACCCACGTGTGGCCCATTGCGGCGTGTAGCTTCGGCGTGATGATGCGCGCGAGCGTGTCGGCGCCGCCGCCGGGCGCGAATGGCACCAGCATGCGGATGGGGCGCGCGGGATAGGTTTCGGCGGCGTGAGCGGCCTGCAGTGCCCCCATCGCCGAAAACAATAATAATGAATAAAAACAAATACTTACCTTCATAACGCACTCCTTGCAGTCGCACACCTTCTTTAAGCGCCTTATTTGAGCGTCAAGCGCAAAATCTCGCCGGCGTCTTGGACGTTTTCTAGTTGCCACAAGCGCGCGAGCAACACATCAATTTTCGCGTCGGGCAATACTTTGCGCGCCAGCGTGCGAAATTTTTTCTCGATGTCGGCGTCATCCATCGGGTTTTTCCAATGGCCTTTGTGATGATCGACGATGGTCGAAAATTCTCGTCCATCTTTGGTGATGAGTTTAAAAAACACCCGCATCGCCTGTGGCATGTGTTTATCGGCTTCGGCGGAAGGCTTGATTTTGATCTTGCGCGTCAAAGCGCGGATTTTCGGGTCGAACACATGCGCGTCGTCGAAATGTTCTTCCTGCACATCGCCGTGTATCAACGCCATTGCCACGGTGTAGGGCATGCTGTGGTCCGCCGTTTCGCGGTTTGGTGGCTCCCATTTTTCCGGCGTGTCGGCCATCAAAATGCACGCCGTGGTGACGGTTTCGATTTGGATTTCGGCGATGTCGTCGAGCGTAGCTATCTTCTCGCGCATTTGCAGCGCGGCCTCCACCACCGTCTGCGAATACTGCCCCAGCGGAAACCGCTTGATCAAACACTCCAAGATTTTGAACGGCGCGTCATTCAGACCCCCGAGCGTGTCGAGCGCGAACGTCTTGCGAACCACCGCTTTAAAATACCCGCCCACGCCCTCGAAAATCGGCGACGGCCCGGTCATGCCGCGTTGCGCCAGCAGCGCCGCGAACATGGCGTTGCGTGAAGCATTGGCGTAAGCGCAGCCCTTCCACATCGACACATTGCCGATGCGCGTTTGATACAGCGCGTTATTCGGCGCGATGCCTAACTGCATACAATGCTCGAATTGCTTGCCCTTGAAACCGAACAGCCATGCCGCCGCCGCCGTGCTTGCCATGCCGCCGACGGTGACGTGGTCGTAGCCCAGCGGCTTTAAATCGACCGTGTCGCAAATGCGGCAGAACATTTCATACGCCAACACCGTCGCGGTTATCACATCCTTACCGCTGCGGCGGTTGATCTCGGCGGCGGTCAACACCGCGGCAATGCTGTCGCTCGGGTGGCCCGATTCGCCGGTGCTGGTGTAGCCGTCGTTGTAATCGAGAAAACGAATCATCACGCCGTTGGCAAACGTCGCCAGGTCGGGCGAGGTTTGCAAGCCGCTCACCATCAGCGTTGCCGGTTGCTTGCTGGTGGACATGCCCGCGAGGTCGCGCGCGATTTTTTCCGGCGCGCTGTCGTAACCACCGAGCGCGCAACCGATCGAATCGATGATCACCCGCTTGGCGGTTTTGATTACCGCCGGCGGGAGGGATTCGTAGCGCAGGTTCGTGGCGTAGTGGGTGATTTGTTCGACGAGGGTCATGGTTTTTACTACGGAATATC
>VGIF01000059.1 GCA_016868015.1 Betaproteobacteria bacterium | reverse complement strand
TGAACATTTACAAATGGGATAGGCCGCTCACGGGATAAGTGCGTGCAGCGGAAGCCTAAAACGGCGAAAAACACCGAATTAAACATCGAAAGCGCCTTCGGCCTGATGAAATCAGCATTCATTTCGCCTAATCGGCATCATCGCTTTCCTCGGGCGCACCTTTTACCTACTTGATCAGCGTATCCCTTATTCAGACTCGCGCACCTTGACCAGCGCGACATCGATGCCATTTTGCTTTAACACATCGCGCACGCGATTCAATTCGTCCATATCACCATAGGGCCCCACCCGCACGCGATGCCAAATGCCTTTGTCCGCGAGGTTGCGCGTTTGAATCGCCGATTCCAGCCCGAGAAGCGCCAAGCGTGCCCTGAGCGACTCCGCCTCGCCCATGCTTTGGAAGGACCCGGTCTGCAGGAAAAACGTATCGCGCACCACCGGCGTTGACTTTTTCTCGGGGGCGGTTGTGACATCTTTGGCAGGCGCGGGCGCCTCGGCGGCGGGTTTGGCGCTATCCGCTTCTGCCGCGGTTGGCGCCTGCGGTTGCTGTGCCGCCGGTTGCGGCGGCGCGGGCTTGGGCGCGGGTTTGGTGGCGTAGGGCTGCGCGGTTTTGGGCGCGCCCGCTTTTTCCTGGAACGGCCGCGGCAGTTTGTTGATGTACCAGGCGACCACCAGGGCGATCATCAGCCCGGTGATCAAGCCTAACAAAAAGCCGAGGAAGGTGGAACCGCCGCACCGTGCGCGGCTTCTTTCGCTTTTTTGCGATGTTTTTGCCATGAGGTTATCTTACATTTTTTCGGGTGCGCAAACACCCAACAGCGCCAGCCCATTCGCCAGCACTTGTTTTACCGCTGCCGCCAGCGCGAGCCGCGCATGGCGCAGCTTTTCGTCATCGACGATAAAGCGCGTGCTGTTGTAATAGCTGTGAAACAGCCCCGCCACGTCCTTTAAATAAAACGCGATCAAATGCGGCGACATTTCGCGTGCGGCATTGGCCACCACCTCGGGGAACTCGGCGAGTTTTTGCATGAGCTCCAACTCGGCATCCGATTCCAGCGGCGCGGGGTCGGCATCGGTAAGTTCGGCCGCATTGCCGCCCCATTGCGCAAACACGCTGCACACCCGCGCGTGCGCGTACTGAATGTAATAAACCGGGTTTTCGTTGGTGCGGGATTTCGCCAGGTCGAGATCGAAATCGAGATGCTGGTCGCTTTTACGCAGCACGTAAAAAAAGCGCGTGGCGTCGTTGCCCACTTCGCCGCGCAGTTCGCGCAGGGTGACAAATTCGCCGGCGCGCGTGGACATCGACACCATTTCGCCGTGGCGATACAACACCGCGAACTGCACGATGGCGACGGTGAGTTTATCCGCATCGAGCCCCAAGGCCGTTAACGCGCCCTTCACCCGCGGGATGTAACCGTGATGATCCGCGCCCCAGATGTTGATGATGCGGTCAAAACCGCGCTCGTATTTGTTCAGGTGGTAGGCGATGTCCGAGGCGAAGTATGTGTAAAGGCCGTTCTCGCGCTGCACCACGCGGTCTTTGTCGTCGCCAAACTGCGTCGAGCGAAACCACTTGGCGCCGTCTTGCACATAAAGGTGGCCGCGTTTTTCCAGTTCGGACACCGCGCGCGCGACCAGCCCGGTGTTGAACAACGAGCGCTCGGAAAACCATTGATCGTAGATGACACCGAATTCGGTCAAATCATCGCGGCAGTCTTCGAGCTGTACCGACAGCGCGTGTTGATGCACCGTTTCGTAATCGGGCCCGAGCAGGGTTTTGGCGCGCCCGATCAGCCCATCGAGATGATCTTCGGCGGCGGCCTTGGCCGCGGCATCCGCGCGTTCGGGCGCGGGTATCGGCGGCACCTCGCGCAGCACTTCGGGCGCGCCGTGCACGAACTTCACGCCGTGCGCATCGCGCAACTCGCGCGCCATGTCTTTCACATAATCGCCCTGATAAGCGTTGCGCGGAAACGCTATCGCGACGCCGTGTAGTTCAAGATAACGCAGCCACGTCGACAGCGCGAGAATGTCCATCTGCCGTCCGGCGTCGTTGACGTAATACTCGCGCGCGACCTCGCAGCCCGCGGCGTCGAGCACGTTGGCGAGGCTCGCGCCGTAGGCCGCGCCGCGCCCATGGCCCACGTGCAGCGGCCCGGTGGGGTTGGCGGAGACGAACTCGACTTGGATTTTCTGTTTCGTCGGACTCCCCTTGCCGAATCTTGTGCCTACACTAAGTATTTGATTTAAAACAACTTTTTTTTGGATCGCCAGGAGGAAGAAATTAATGAATCCGGCACCCGCGACTTCCACTTTGGCGATCAGGGGTGATGTGGGCAACGCCGCCACCAGCTTTTGCGCGATGTCGCGCGGCTTGGCGCGCAGCGTCTTGGCGAGCTGCATGGCGACGTTGCAGGAAAAATCGCCGTGCGCGCTTTGCTTGGGGCGCTCGAGCGTGATGGCAGCGCCGGCGGCTTCCGGCGCCGCGCTTTTGAGGGCGGATGCGATCAGCTCGGTGATGGCTGCTTTGGGGTCCGTGATGGTCGGGGTGCTCATGCGTTGGGGTTGCGCTTTGACCGGCAATCGGCGCAAAAAATCCTTTAAAAACAAACCATTCTACCATTTTAACAACCATTCGTGCTGATGCTGAGTGTGTCGGCGCAACGAAGCACGAACGCACTTTTTCAGGCCGCTAGAGCTCCAGCGGATCGACATCGATCGACCAGCGCGCCGTACTCGCGCGTTTGTCGCTCAACCGCGCGCGCCACGCCGCCAGAAAACGCTGCAAGCGCTGGCGATTACTCGCTTGCACTAGCAACTGCGCGCGCTCGCGCCCGGCAAGGCGTGTCATGCCGGCGGGCACTGGCTCGTAGATGGTGATGCCTTCATTGAACGACTTCGCAATCGCCGCGGCGCGGGTTAGCCACTGCATTGCCGCGTCGAGTTTGGCCGCTTCCGCGCGCAACAGCGCTTGATATTGAAACGGCGGAAAGCCCGCTGCGCGGCGCTCGTTTAACAAGTCATCAACGAAGCTGGGGAAGTTTTGATTGCGCAGCGCCGCATACAAGGGATGATCGGGAAAATCGGTTTGAATCAGCACGTCACCTGGCGTATTCGCGCGCCCGGCGCGGCCCGCCACTTGCGTGAGCAGCGCGTAGAGCCGCTCCGGCGCGCGAAAGTCGGTGCTGTAGAGCAGGCTGTCGGCGTTCAACACACCGACCAGCGACAAATTCGGGAAGTCGTGGCCCTTGGCCAGAATTTGCGTGCCCACCAGAATATCCACTTCGCGCGCTTCGATTTGGTCGCGCATGCCGCGCCACGCATCGCGCCGGCGCGTGCTATCGCGGTCGATGCGCAGCACGCGCGCCTGCGGGAATTGCGCGGCGAGGGCGGCTTCGATGCGCTGCGTGCCCTGCCCCACGGGTGATAAATCGGCATTGCCGCAATCGGGGCAGGCGAGCGGCACCGGCGCTTGGTGGCCGCAGTGGTGGCAGTGCAGCCGGCGGTCTTTTAAATGCAGCACCAGCTTGGCAGTACAGCGATGGCAATTCGACAACCACGCGCACTCGTGGCACATCAGCACCGGTGCGTAGCCGCGCCGGTTGATAAAAATCAGCACTTGCTCGCGCGCTTCGATGCGGCGCGTAATGGCTGCGATCAACGCCGGCGCCAGGCCATCCTGCAGCCGCTCGTTACGCGTGTTCACGCACACGATGCGCGGCACGGTGTTGTTGATGCGGTTGGGCAGACGCGTGAGTTGATAACGTCCGCTCGCCGCGTTGTGCCAGGTTTCCAAAGCGGGGGTCGCCGAGCCCAGCACAATCGGCACCCCGCGCTGGCGCGCGCGCACCACCGCCAGATCGCGCGCCGAGTAGCGAAAGCCTTCGCTTTGTTTGAAAGAAGCGTCGTGTTCTTCATCGACCACGATCAAACCGAGTGCCGGCAGCGGGGCGAACACTGCCAGCCGCGTGCCGAGCACGATGCGCGCCGCGCCCGACTGCGCGGCGACCCAGTGCGTGAGGCGCTCGGTTTCGTTAAGCCCGCTGTGCAGGCTGACCACCGGCACTTGCGGAAAACGCGCGCACACGCTGGCGTGCAACTGCGGCGTCAACGAGATTTCCGGCACCAGCAACAGCGCCTGGCGCCCGCGCGCGAGCACGGCATCGATCACGCGCAAATACACTTCGGTTTTGCCGCTGCCGGTGACGCCGAGCAGCAAATGCGGCTTGAAGCCGTCAAGATCGTCAGTGAGCGCGGCTACCGCTGCCGTTTGATCGGCCGTGAGTTCAGGCCCATAGATCGGCGGCGCGGGTTGTTCGGCCGTGGGCGCGGCCGCTGTGAGTGTGCCCTCACGTTGCTCGACCAAGCCCGCCGCGATGAGTTGCCGCAGCGCTTGTTTTTCGCTGGCCACGAGCGCGCCAACCGCGACCGAGTCGAGTTCTTTGCTGGCTTGAAACAGCTCCAGCACGCGCCGTTTGGTGAGCGCTCGCTTAGGCATTTCATCAACGCTGATTTGAGCGCCGTGCGCGGTCAGAGCGTAATGCGTGAGCGCCTTCGCGGGTTGCCGCCGTACCTCGCGCAGCGCCGCCGGCAGCGCGCTTAACACCACCGCGCCGAGGGGATGCTGGTAGTACTCCGCGGCAAATCGCATCAGCGCGATATCTTGCGCGGCGAATGCAGGCGCCGCGCGCAACACGCGCGTCACCGCTTTTAAGCGCGCAGGCGCGACGTTACTTTGGTCGGCGACTTCAAGCACCACGCCGATGGCATTGCGTCTGCCAAATGGTGCTAGCACTCGCTTACCGACATCCGCATCGGTGGCATCGTCGCAGCGGTAGTCGAACAACGTGTCCAGCGGCACGTCGAAACCGACGCGGACGATTTTCATTTGAGTTTCAGAGCGCGACGCTACGAGTTAGCGCGATTTTTTCACAACGTGATTAGCAATGGTTCGCAACTGCTTGGCCAGACTGGGAATTTCGGTCGCCCTCAGGCCTGTGGATAATTCTGTTGATGATTACTTTTTGAGCAGCGTCAAAAGAAATTCCGGCGATTCAGTGAGTTAGCGCCCCAAACCGACCCCGAGAAAATAATGAATAAAATCAAATACTTACAAAATTACACTATTTTGACAGGCACTTACCACCCGCTAGTGCCAAAAAGGTAAGCATCTGTGTATAGCTTGTGCCTACTCACTATCACGTGGCTGCGTGGTAACGCGGACTCAGCTCATGCACGGCATCGACCAATACGCCTACGTTTTCGGGCGGTGTGTGCTGTGACACGCCGTGGCCGAGATTAAACACGTGGCCACTCCCTGTTCCAAACGAGGTGAGCACACGCTCTACTTGCGCACGGATGGCCTGCGGCTCGGCGAACAGCGCCATCGGGTCGAGATTGCCTTGCAACGCGACTTGGTTGCCCACCCGTGCGCGCGCCGCCCCGATATCGCACGTCCAATCAAGGCCTATCGCGTCGCAGCCGATCGCCGCGATGTCTTCCAGCCACAAGCCGCCGCCCTTGGTGAACACGATGTTCGGTACGCGCCGCCCGTCGCGCTGGCGGATTAAGCCCGCGACGATGTGTTGCAGGTATTGCAGCGAAAATTCCTTGTACGCCGCGGCGGCCAGCGAACCGCCCCAGGTGTCGAATATCATCACCGCCTGCGCGCCGGCCTCGATTTGCGCGTTCAAGTAAGCGGTTACTGCGCGCGCATTGATGTCGAGCAGGTGGTGCAACAGATCGGGCTGCTCGTAGAGCATGGTCTTGATGGTGCGGAAATCCTCATTCGGCCCGCCCTCGACCATGTAACACGCCAGCGTGTAGGGGCTGCCGGAAAATCCGATCAGCGGCAACTCCCCGGCTAGCGCGTGGCGGATTTGCGCCACTGCGTCGAGCACATAACCCAAATGTTCAGCAGGGTCAGGCACGGTGAGATTGCGGATTTCCCATTCCTCGCGCAGCGGCCGCTCGAACTTGGGGCCTTCGCCTTCGGCGAAATAAAGGCCCAGCCCCATCGCATCGGGGATGGTGAGGATGTCCGAAAACAAAATCGCCGCATCCAGATTAAAGCGGGCCAGCGGCTGCAGCGTGACTTCGGTGGCGTAGTTGGGGTTTTTGGCGAGTCCCAAAAAACTGCCGGCACGTTTGCGGGTCTGGTTGTACTCCGGCAAATAGCGGCCCGCCTGGCGCATGATCCACACCGGGGTGTGGGGGGTGGGCTGGCGCAGGAGGGCGCGTAAAAAGGTATCGTTCTTGAGAGCGGACATCTGCTAGACCCGTCGGCTGGAACCCAGTTCGTTCCATTGTGCGTAGCACCTAATTTGCGCTAAGCGTTACGCCTAGCGCGGGTTACAACCTGGATTCTGGCTTTCGCCAGAATGACGATTTCTGATTTGCGACGTTATCGCGGCAAATCCGACGATCCCACAAGAAACTCATCCACCGCCCGCGCACACTGCCGCCCCTCGCGTATCGCCCACACCACCAGCGACTGCCCACGGCGCATATCCCCCGCCGCGAACACTTTGGCGACGGAAGTTTTGTGGCTGTCGGTGTCGGCCTTAACGTTGCTGCGTTGATCTTTCTCAACGCCCAGTTGTTCGAGCAAACCTTTTTGCGTCGGGCCCAAAAAGCCCATGGCGAGCAGCACCAGGTCGGCGGGGATTTCCTGCTCAGTGCCGGGCACTTCACTCATCTTGCCGCCTTCCCACTTAAGCCGCACGTACTTCAGCGCTTTGATTTTGCCGCTCAGGTCACCTTCACCGCCGATGAAAGCTTTGGTGCCGATCGACCAATCGCGCTGCGCGCCTTCTTCGTGCGACGACGAGGTGCGCAGCCGTGTCGGCCAGTACGGCCACACGGGATTGCGCAGCGGATCGTCGGGTTTGCCCAGCAACTCGAACTGCGTGATCGATTTCGCGCCGTGACGGTTCGACGTGCCCACGCAGTCGGAGCCGGTGTCGCCACCGCCGATTACCACCACGTGCTTACCGGTGGCCATGATCTGATTGGTGATCTTGTCGCCGGCGACGACCTTGTTTTGCTGCGGCAAAAACTCCATCGCGAAGTGCACACCGGCAAGTTCGCGCCCCGGCACCGGTAAATCGCGCGGGGTTTCAGCGCCGCCGGCGAGCACCACCGCGTCGTATTCTTCCAGCAGCTTTTTCGCCGGGACAAACACGCCGACGTTTTGATTGGTGCGGAACTCAACGCCCTCTGCCTTCATCTGCTCGATGCGGCGGTCGATGAAGTGCTTTTCCATTTTGAAATCGGGGATGCCATAACGCAGCAAGCCGCCGATGCGATCGTTCTTCTCATACAGCACGACATCGTGCCCGGCGCGCGCCAGTTGTTGCGCGCACGCTAAGCCCGCCGGGCCGGAACCGATCACCGCCACGCGTTTTCCCGTTTTGACTTTGGGTATCTGCGGCGTAACCCAGCCGTTTTCCCACGCCTTGTCGATAATCGCGTGTTCGATCGACTTGATGCCGACCGGATCGGCGTTGATGCGCAGCGTGCACGCTTCCTCGCACGGCGCGGGGCACACGCGGCCGGTGAATTCGGGAAAATTATTGGTCGAGTGCAGGGTGTCGATCGCCGCGCGCCAATCCTGCTTGTAAACGAGATCGTTCCAATCGGGAATGATGTTGTTGATCGGGCAGCCGCTCATGCAAAACGGCGTGCCGCAATCCATGCAGCGCGCGCCTTGCTGCCCCGCTTGCTCGTCGCTCAAATGGCCGACGAACTCGCGGTAATGCTTTACCCGTGTGCCCTTGTCTTCGGCGGCTTCCGTCAGCCGCTCGTACTCCATGAATCCGGTTACTTTGCCCATTTACGTAAGTATTTGATTTAATTGAGTATTTTCTAAGCTACCTTGCGATGGTTGGCGGCCATCTCAGCCAACGCCCGCCGATACTCATTCGGGAACACCTTAACAAACTTCACGCGCTCTTTCGCCCAATTGTCGAGGATCGCTTTGCCGCGCGCGCTGCCGGTGTGCTCGACATGCGCCTCGATCATGTGACGCAACAGCGATTCATCCGTCAACGCGCGATGCCAAAATTCGCGCGGCACCTTGGCCTCTTGTTCCTTTTCGGTGAGCACGGCCTCAAGCTTCACCATCGCGGTATTGCAGCGCGACTCAAACGTGCCGTCCTCATCATAGACATACGCAATGCCGCCGGACATGCCCGCGGCGAAGTTGCGCCCGGTGCCGCCCAACACCACGACCGTGCCGCCGGTCATGTATTCGCAGCCGTGGTCGCCCACGCCTTCCACCACCGCGTGCGCGCCGGAGTTGCGCACCGCAAAGCGCTCGCCGGCGACGCCACGGAAATACGCCTCGCCTTCGATGGCGCCGTAGAGCACGACGTTGCCGGTGATGATGTTGGCGGCCGCATCGCCCTTGAACTTGGGCGAAGGCTGCACGCAAATGCGCCCGCCGGAAAGACCTTTGCCGCAGTAATCGTTGGTGTCGCCGATCAAATCGAGCGTCACGCCGCGCGCCAAAAACGCACCGAAACTTTGCCCGGCGGAGCCGGCGAAACGCACGTGGATGGTGTTGTCCGGCAGCCCCGCGTGTTGATACCGCTTGGCGATTTCATTGGACAAAATCGTGCCGACGGTGCGATTGATGTTGCGGATCGGCATGTCGATGGCGACTTTTTCGCGGCGTTCCAACGCGGGTTGCGCCAGTTCGATCAGGCGCTGGTCGAGCGCCTTGTCCAGGCCGTGATCTTGCTGCTCGACGTGATAGCGCGCAACTTGCGGCCCGACTTTGGGCTGCGCGAAAATGCGCGAGAAATCGAGGCTCAGCGCCTTCCAGTGCTCGATGCCTCTTTTCATGTCAAGGAGATCCGCGCGGCCGATCAAATCATTGAACTTGCGGATACCCAGTTGCGCCATCAGCTCGCGAATTTCCTCGGCGATAAAAAAGAAGAAATTGATCACGTGCTCCGGCTTGCCGGTGAATTTTTTGCGCAGCACCGGGTCTTGCGTCGCCACACCCACCGGGCAGGTGTTCAAGTGGCATTTGCGCATCATGATGCAGCCTTGGGTTACCAAGGGCGCCGTGGCAAAACCGAATTCATCCGCGCCGAGTATGGCGCCGATCACCACGTCGCGCCCGGTCTTGATCTGGCCATCAACCTGCACCGCGATGCGGCCGCGCAGATTATTCAACACCAGCGTTTGGTGCGTTTCGGCGAGCCCCAATTCCCACGGCGTACCGGCGTGTTTGATCGACGACCAGGGCGATGCGCCGGTGCCGCCGTCGTGGCCGGAAATGGTGACGTGATCGGCCTTGGCCTTGGCCACGCCGGCCGCCACCGTGCCCACGCCGATTTCGGACACCAGCTTGACGCTGATCGACGCCGCGCGATTGGCGTTCTTCAGATCGTGTATGAGTTGCGCCAAATCTTCGATCGAATAAATATCGTGATGCGGCGGCGGGGAAATTAGCTCCACACCGGGCGTGGAGTAACGCAACTCGGCGATGTACTCCGACACTTTCTTGCCGGGCAATTGCCCGCCCTCGCCGGGCTTGGCGCCCTGCGCCATTTTGATCTGGATTTGTTCGGCGCTCGCCAAATACTCGGCGGTGACGCCAAAGCGCCCCGAGGCGACTTGCTTGATCTTGGATTTGAGCGAATCGCCTTCATGCAGCGCGGCGTAGTTTTCCACGCGCGTTGCACCCAGCCTGGATTGCAGGGTTTCGCCTTTTTTCACCGGCGCAAAACGATTGCGGTCTTCGCCGCCCTCGCCGGTGTTGGATTTGCCGCCGATGCGGTTCATCGCGATTGCCAGTGAAGTGTGCGCCTCGGTTGAGATCGAACCCAGCGACATCGCTCCGGTGGAAAAGCGTTTGACGATCTCTTTCGCCGCTTCGACTTCTTCGATCGGCACGGGTTTGCACTGATCGAACTTAAATTCAAACAAGCCGCGGAAGGTCATGTGGCGCCTGGATTGATCGTTAATGATCCCCGCGTATTCTTTGTAAGTGGCGTAGTTCTGCGAGCGCGTCGATTGCTGCAATTTGGCGATCGCATCGGGCGTCCACATGTGCTCCTCGCCGCGCACCCGCCAGGCGTATTCGCCGCCGGCGTCCAGCACATTCGCCAACACCGGGTCGTTGCCGAACGCCGCGCGGTGGGTGCGGATCGCCTCCTCGGCGACGCGGAACATGCCGATGCCTTCGACGTTCGAGGTGGTGCCGGTGAAGTATTTATCGACCAGCACCTTGGCCAGGCCCACAGCTTCAAAAATCTGCGCGCCGGTGTACGACATATAAGTCGAGATGCCCATTTTGGACATCACCTTGCGCAGGCCCTTGCCCACGGCCTTGACGAAATTCTTGACGGCCTTTTTGCCATCCACATCCGCGCCGAGCAGCTTTTTATCCGCGAGATCGTGCAACGCTTCCATTGCCAGATACGGATGCACCGCTTCCGCGCCGTAACCGCCGAGCAAGGCGAAGTGATGCACCTCGCGCGCGCTGCCGGTTTCGACCACCAGGCCGGCGCTGGTGCGCAAGCCCTTGTCCACCAGGTGCTGATGTATTGCCGAGAGCGCGAGCAACGCCGGGATCGCGACGTTATCGGCGTTCACCTTGCGATCGGAGACGATAATGATCGAGTAACCCGCGCGCACCGCGTCCTCGGCTTGCGCGGCGAGGCTGTGCAGCCGCGCTTCGATCGCTTCGTTGCCCCACGCCACCGGATAGCAAATATCGATCTCGAACGATTTAAATTTGCCGTCGGTGTAGTTTTCGATATTGCGGATTTTCTCCATCTCGTAAAAATCCAGCACCGGCTGGCTCACTTCGAGACGGATCGGCGGGTTTTGTTCGTCGATGCCGAGCAGGTTGGGCTTCGGGCCGATGAACGACACCAGCGAGGTCACCAATTCCTCGCGGATCGGATCGATCGGCGGGTTGGTCACTTGCGCGAACAGTTGCTTGAAGTAGTGATACAGCGTCTTGTTTTTGTCCGACAGCACGGCGAGCGGCGAATCGTTGCCCATCGAGCCGACCGGCTCTTCGCCGTTCACGCCCATCGGCATCAATTGGAATTTAAGATCTTCTTGCGTCCAGCCGAACGCCTGCTGGCGGTCGAGCAGCGGCACTTCACTCGTTTCGTGATGCGCGCCGTTGGTTTCGATTTCATCAAGCTTCACGCGGATGCGGTCGATCCATTCCGAGTGCGGCTTGGCGGAAGCGAGCGACTCCTTTAACTCCTGATCGTCGATGATGCGGCCTTTTTCCAGATCGACCAGGAACATCTTGCCCGGCTGCAAGCGCCATTTTTTGATGATTTTTTCTTCGGGGATGTTCAAACAGCCGCACTCCGAGCCCATCACCACCAGATCGTCGCTAGTGACGATGTAACGCGACGGGCGCAGGCCGTTGCGATCGAGTGTCGCGCCGATCTGGCGCCCGTCGGTGAATGCAATCGACGCCGGGCCGTCCCACGGCTCCATCATCGCCGCGTGGTATTCGTAAAACGCGCGCCGCGCCGGGTCCATCAGCGCGTGGCCTTCCCACGCCTCGGGGATCATCATCATCACCGCGTGCGCCATCGAGTAGCCGCCCATCACGAGGAGTTCGAGCGCGTTATCGAACGAGGCGGAATCGGATTGCCCCGGGTAAATCAGCGGCCACAGCTTGTTAAGATCGTTGCCCAGCACCGGGCTCGAAATCGCGCCTTGCCGCGCGCGGATCCAGTTGACGTTGCCGCGCAGCGTATTGATCTCGCCGTTGTGCGCGATCATGCGAAACGGGTGCGCCAAATCCCACGTCGGAAACGTGTTCGTCGAAAAACGCTGGTGGATCAGCGCCAAGGCCGACACCACGCGCGCATCTTGCAGGTCTTTGTAATACACGCCGACCTGGTTGGCCATCAACATGCCTTTGTAGACGATGGTGCGCGCCGAGAACGAGGGCACATAAAACTGCGCCGCGTGCTTCAACTTTAACGACTGAACGGCATGGCCCGCGGCCTTGCGTATCACGTAGAGCTTGCGCTCCAGCGCATCGGTCACCGTTACGCCCGAGCCGCGCTTCACAAACACCTGGCGGATTACCGGCTCGACTTGTTTCACCGATTCGCCCAAGTCCGAGCTATCCACCGGCACATCGCGCCAACCCAGCAGCACCTGGCCTTCGTCCTTGATCGCGCGCTCGATTTCGTACTCGCAGGCGATGCGCGAGGCCGGCTCTTGCGGCAAAAACACCATGCCTACGCCGTACTGGCCAAACGGCGGCAGCTTCACGCCTTGCCTGGCCATCTCCTCGCGGAAAAACTTGTCTGGCATTTGAATCAAAATGCCCGCGCCGTCGGAGGCCTTCGGGTCCGCGCCCACCGCGCCGCGATGGGTCAGGTTTTTGAGGATGGTGAGGCCCTGCTCGACGATCTCGTGGCTTTTTTTACCCTTGATGTTCGCCACAAAGCCGACGCCGCAGGCGTCGTGTTCATTGGCGGGGTCGTATAGACCTTGCGCGCCGGGCGGGTAGGAGGGGTAAGGGTGGTCCAGTTGATCCACAGCGAACCTCACAAAAATGCAATAAAAACAAATACTTAAGTGAATAATGCTGCGCCGCCACAATGTTATCGTGGCGGAAACAGCTTTTTTTGGGTGAAACCCTACGAGTCTACCGGTACCGGGCGGGCGCTTCAATAGGAATGCCCTGCTGGGGGCGAGCCTGTTGCGCTGCGGCATCGCCGCCCATCCGCGTGGGCACGGGACTACAATGGCGCTAAGGCAAGGCGTCATCCCATGAGCGCACAGTTAAATCACACCATCGTCTGGTGCCGCGACCAGGTGACGTCAGCCGGCTTTCTCGCGCACATTCTGGGGCTGCCTGAGCCGCGGCACTTTATGCATTTTTTGGTGGTCGATCTGAGCAACGGCGTGTCGCTCGATTATTACCAAGTCGCGGAGCACGTCGCCCTCCAGCACTATGCGTTTTTGGTGAGCGAGGCGCAGTTCGATGCGAGCTTTGCGCGCATGCGCGAACGGGGGCTTAACTACTGGGCCGACCCAGCCAAGCGCAAGCCCGGCGAAATCAATCATCACTTCGGCGGGCGCGGCGTTTACTTCGACGACCCCGATGGGCATTTGCTGGAAATCATCACGCGGCCTTATGGGAGCGAACCGTGAACGCGCTGTTCAAAAAGCTCAACTTCAAAAATCAGCACGCGATTTTCGTGTTGAATGCGCCGGCGCCGTTTCGCGCGGCGATGGATGACATGCGCGGCGCAACCGAGGTGCGCGAAACACTCGCCAAAGCTCAAGCGGTGGGTTTCGCGCTCGCTTTTGTCACGCGCCAAAGTGACGTTGACCGGTTTGCCGATGCGGTCGCGCGCGCAAGCGAAAGCGACCCCGTGGTGTGGGTTGCCTACTCCAAGAGCACGTCGAAAAATTACACCTGCGAAATTAATCGCGACCATGGCTGGGCGCGCTTTGGTGAACACGGCTTGGAGCCGGTGCGGCAAGTGGCGATCGATGACGATTGGAGCGCGCTGCGTTTTCGCCGCGTCGAGCACATCAAAACCATGACGCGCGGCTTCGCCATGAGCGCGGCGGGGCGCGCGAAAGTGCGCGCGGAGAAGACCCGCACTCCGGTTAAGTGGAAATCGTAAGTATCTGATTTTATTTAATTTTTTGTTTTTTCGGTAAACGCAGATGTTTTCAGTCCACATACGCTGCGCCGCCCGTGCGTACGCCGTAGGCGTGCGGTAAATTGCCTGGTGTTTGATGTGAGTGCCGCGTGTCGTCGCGCTGGGACTATTGCGTAAGCCCGGCGCTTTTTTGGGTCTTCACTTTTCACGGAGGCGTTATGAACAGCAATAGTAAAAATGGCAACAGCGTCATCTCCGCCGACTCGCATGTGTTCGAACCGGTGAACTTGTGGGAGTCGCGCATGGACAAAAAATTTCGCGACCGCTGCCCGCGGTTCGTGCTGGATTGGCAAGGCAAGCCCGGCACCTGGTTTGTCGCCGACGGCATCAACCCGCGCACCATCGACAGCATCGCCGCGGCGGGCATCCCCAAGGAAGAACTGGTCAAGTTTAAGAACGTGCGGCACAAAGATTTGCGTCCGGGCGGCTACGATCCGGTGGAGCGCTTGAAAGATCAAGACATCGACGGCGTGTGCGGCGAAGTGCTCTATGCCACTTACGCCATGCAGCTCTACGCCATGCCCGATGCGGAGCTGCAGGAAGCGTCGTTTCACACTTACAACGAGTGGCTGCTCGAAATGTGCAGCCATTCGCCCAATCGGTTGAAGGGCCTGGCGCTGATCTCGATGCACAACGTCGACAATGCGGTGAAGGCACTACAGTACTGGATGAAGCGCGGCTTATCCGGTGCAATGATCGCGTGCATTCCGCCTGAAGGCACCGAGTATAGCGACCCGGTCTACGATAAATTCTGGGCCGCCGCGGCGGACATCGGCGCGCCGATCAGCATTCACACGCTGACCAGCATGCGCAAAGGCAATTACCGCTTCGATCGCGAAACGCGCGGCGCGGCGCGTTATCCGGAAAGCCCGATGGAAGTAATGCTGACGCTGGGCGAAATCCTGTCGAGCCCGATATTCGACCGCCATCCCAAGTTGAAAATCGTGCTATCGGAGGCCGACACCGGCTGGATGCCGTGGATGCTCGAGCGCATCGACCGCGGCCACCAGCGCTACGGCGGGCAAAACGGCATCAAGCTGCAGTTGAAGCCTTCCGAATATTTCCGCCGCAACTGCAGCGCATCGTTCATCAAGGATCGTGTCGGCGTGTTCACGCGCGAATTCATGGGCGTGGAAAACCTGATGTGGTCCTCCGATTATCCGCACACGGATACCACGTGGCCGAAGTCGCGCGAAAGCATCGAGTTCGATTGCCAGGGCGTGTCGGAGAACGATCGCTACAAGCTCACGTATACCAACGCGGCGAAGTTGTACGGCTTTCCGATGTAGTTCACGCCGCCCAGCACAAATCCGCGCGCACGCCGGCGTGATCGGAGGGATACAGCGTCGGGTCGGCCGTGCTGCCCTGGTCAAAACACACGCGGCTTTCGATTACCTCGATCGGCCCGTCAAGCCAAATGTAATCAAAGCAGCGGTCCATGCGTGGCCAGGTCGGGTGCGACACGCTGCCATCCGTGTCGGCGAGCGGCGTGAAGCCGGTGGGCGCGGTTTGCGTGGGGCGAAAGCGCGTAGCCATCAGCGCGGCGGAGGGCGCTTGCAAGGTGGCGTTAAAATCGCCGCACACGATGCGTGCCGCGGCATCCGGGCGGGTATCGATCCAGCCCAACAGTTGCTGCGCTTGGAACAACCGCAATGAATCGTCGCCGCGCGACATGTATTGATGGGTGACGTACACATCCATCGCCCGCGAGTCCCACTGCAGACGCGCCACCAGCGCCACGATGTCGCGCGTGCGGTAATCGAAGTTGCCGGTTTCGAGTATCGGCAAGCGCGTGAGCAGCGCCTCGCCTTCCACCGCGGACAAACCGTTCACCCGCGTTTGTTGTACCAGCGCGTAATCGCGTTGATAACGCTCGCGCATGACGTTTTGTATCCAGCGCGCGGTTTGCAGCGGAATGCACACCTCGTTCATCGCGAACACGTCGGGATTGATCGCCGCGAGTTGCTCGATGATCAACTCGCGCCGCAAGTGCCAGCGTTTGTGGTCTTGCTCCATGTTGAGCATGGCGATGCGTAGTGTTGGCATGGTGCAAAAATGTCCAATTAAATCAAATGTTTACGTCTATTTCCTTTACCACCCGGCGCGGCTGCGCAGCGCTGCCATCGAAGCGCGCGCGCGCGCGATCACCTCGGCGTAATCAAGTGCGGTGAAGCGCCTGCCGCGCCACAACACGCGGCCATCGATCAAAACCGTGTCGATGTTGCGCGGCTGGCCGAAGGAGAGCAGCGCTTCATACGGATCGGCGGCAAGCGGCGCGATGTTGATGTCGGTGGTGCGCACCAAAATCAAGTCGGCGCGCTTGCCGGGCGTTAGCGAACCGGTGCGCTCGGCGATATTCAGATCGATCGCGCCGTCGATGGTGGCAAGCTCTATCATGCGCTTGGCGGTGAGCGGCACTTTGCCGCCCACGCGATGCTGATGCAGATTGTAGAGTATGCGCATCACCAGGAAAAAATCCGCGGTGTAGGTGGTGGTGTGATCGATCGACAGGCTGCACTTGACACCGGCCTGCAGCAGCTCGCCCAACTGGATCACCCCCGCGGCGGCCGGCCGCCGCGATTCGCCCACCGCCGAGATGCTGTAGCTCACGCCGCGCCGTGCCATGATGGCGCGCTCTTGCGCGGTAGTGAGCAGCGGATGCACCAGTTGCACGTCGGCGCCGAGCAGCTTCGCTTCTTCGAGCAGCGCCACCGGGCTGGGCCCAGTGGTGTGCATGGTGATCGGCAGGCCGAGTTTGCGCGCGCCGCCCCAATCGTGGTGTGCCATGTCGATGGAGATATTGCCGCGCATAACATTGGAGGAGTCGCCGATGTTGCGCGAACAAATCCCAAGTGAGAGCAGCCCATCGTCGCTGTATTTCCCGCGCATCCACTGGCGTTGGGTTTGCGCGAGCCCCGCCAGATCCATCGGCTGGTCACCGGCGAGGCCCTGCGGCGTGCCGTACGCAAGCCGCCCGCGCACACCCATGTCGCGCATCGCGCGCAGCTCCGCATCGGCGTGCTCCGCGCTACGGATGTTGTGCGCCCAGTTGTGCACGGTGGTGATGCCCGCGCTTAGCGCTTCGGCCAGGCCCAGCCGCACGTGATCGTAATTATCCTCGGGCAGATAGTGCCGGCCCAGCGCGTTGGTTACCGGGAAGTAGCTCAGCTTGGGCACGTCGATGCGCACCATGGTGCGCGCCGCGCTGGTCCACAAATGCCAATGGGTGTCGATAAAACCCGGCAAGCAAATCATCTCTGCCGCGTTGATCGCGGTGGCGTTGGGCGCGTTGATGCTCGCGCCCACGGCGACGATGACGCCGTCGCGCACATGCACATCACCGCTCGCAAAATCGCCAAGCTTGGCGTCCATGGTGAGCACGGTGGCGCCGCGGATCAAATATTCGCCGCGCGCGGGCAAGGTGTTGGATGCGCCACGTTGATGAGGGGTGACGCAGCCCGCGGCGAGGCTGCCGGCAGCCAGCGCGGCGCTACCCTGGAGAAATCGGCGGCGTTGGGGCTTCATCGCAAGACTTTCATAAGTATTTGATTTTAACAGATATTTTAAATAGGCTCCACCGCAAACAAACGGCGGTGTTCGAGCATTGCGTAGCGATCGGTCATGCCGGCGATGTAGTCGGCGATGGCGCGCGGTTTGTCTTCGCGCGCGCGTGTTTGAAACTCCGGCGGTAGCAGTTTGGGCTCGCTGATCAGTGCGGTGAAGAGCTCGCTGATGATGCGTCGCGCCTTGCTGCTCATGCGCGCCACGCGATAGTGCTGATACAGATTGATGCGCAGAAATTGCTTTAACGCGAGTTGTTCTTTTTCGATGCGCGGGCTAAAGGCGATCAACACCGGCGCGCGCCGTACATCCTCGATGGATTGCGGCGCGTGTTTTTTGATGTTTGCCGCGCTGTGTTGCGTGAGGTCGGTGACCAGCGTGCTGATCATGCGCCGCACGGTTTCGTGGATCAAGCGGCGGCCGGTGATTTTGGGGAAGGTTTTTAAAACCAGGTCGCGATGGTGCTTGAAAATCGGCACCGTGGCGAGTTGCTCCATCTCCACCAGCCCCGAGCGCAGCCCGTCATCGACATCGTGATTGTTGTAGGCAAGCTCGTCGGCGAGATTGACCAGTTGCGCTTCCAGCGACGGGCGGCGGCGCTTGATAAAACGCTCGGCGACTTCACCCAATTGCAGCGCGTTCTTGCGCGAGCAGTGTTTTAAGATGCCTTCGCGCGTCTCGAAGGTGAGGTTAAGCCCGTCAAAACCGCCGTAGCGCTGCTCCAGGTGATCGACCACGCGCAGGGATTGCAGGTTGTGCTCGAAGCCGCCGTAGGGCTTCATGCAGGCGTTTAACGCATCCTGCCCGGCGTGGCCGAAGGGCGTGTGGCCCAGATCGTGCGCCAGCGTGATCGCTTCAGTCAAATCTTCATCGAGGTTTAACTGCCGCGCGATCGTGCGTGCGATTTGCGCGACTTCCAGGCTGTGGGTTAACCGCGTGCGAAACAGATCGCCTTCGTGGTTCACGAATACCTGCGTTTTGTATTCGAGCCGGCGAAACGCGGTGCAGTGAATGATGCGATCGCGGTCGCGCTGGAATTCGCTGCGCCCGCGGGCTGCCGGCTCGCCATGTAAACGCCCGCGCGAGGCCGCGGCTTGCGCGGCGTACGGGGCGACTTCAAGCATGCGCTTGACCGGGGTTGGTCAGCACGTCGTGCAGTGCTTGCGTGTCGTACTGATTGCAAATGAACGCCTCGCCGGGCTTTTTGAGCAGAATGAATTTGATTTTGCCGCCTTCGACTTTTTTATCGTGCCCCATCAAATCAAGATAGCGCTCGACGCCCAGCGCGGGCGCCGCCACCGGCACTTTGGCGCGCGCGAGAATATCGACCACGCGCTGAACGTCGGCTTTGTTGAGCAAGCCGAGCTTTTCGGAAAGGCGCGCGGCAAGCACCATGCCCGCGCCCACCGCTTCGCCGTGCAGCCATTCGCCGTAGCCCATGCCTGCCTCGATGGCGTGGCCGAAGGTGTGGCCGAAATTGAGCAGCATGCGATCGCCGGTTTCGCGTTCGTCCTTGGCGACGACTTCTGCCTTGTTTTGACAGGAACGCTCCACCGCGAAGGCGAGCGCTTCGGGTTCCAGCGCCACCAGGCGTTCGATATTTTTTTCCAGCCAATCCAGAAACTCGGCATCGCGAATGAAGCCGTATTTGATGACTTCGGCCAAACCCGCGGCGAGTTCACGGGCGGGGAGCGTGCGCAGCGTGTCCATGTCGGCGATCACCACCTGCGGCTGATAAAACGCGCCGACCATGTTTTTGCCCAGCGGGTGATTGATCGCGGTTTTGCCACCGACCGAGGAATCGACTTGCGCGAGCAGCGTGGTCGGCACTTGCACAAACGGCACGCCGCGCTGATAGGTCGCCGCGGCAAAGCCGGTGAGATCCCCGATCACGCCGCCGCCCAGCGCGATCAGCGGCGTTTTGCGCTCGCAGCGGTTTTTCAGCAGCTCGTCGAAAATGGTGTTAAGCGTCTCCCAGCTCTTGTGGGCTTCGCCATCGGGCAACACCACCGGGATGCATTGCGCGCCGCGCGCGGCAAGCGCTTTTTGCACGCGCTCCAGGTACAGCGGAGCGATGGTGACATTGGTGATCACGACCACCTTGCCCTTTAGCAGGTTTTCGGGAATCAGCCGCCCCTCGTCGAGCAAGCCTGCGCCGATGTGGATGGGGTAAGTACGGTCCGCCAGGTTTACGCTCAGGGTTCGCATGTTAGTTCGCGTTAACAGGTATGGATTTCAATTTGGCCTCGATTTGCCCGGCCAGCGCGCGCACGCTTTGATTGCTGGTATCGAAGATCAGGTGCGCCACCTCGCAATACAACGGGTCGCGCTGCAGGTACAGCGCGGTTAATTTTGCCGCGGGGTCGGCCACTTGCAACAGCGGGCGCGCGCGGTCGCGCTGCGTGCGGCGCAGCAGCGCTTTCACCGGCGCGCGCAGGTAAATCACCGTGCCGTTCCGGTGCAGCAAGTCGCGATTTTCCCTCGACAATACCGCGCCCCCGCCCGTGGCGAGCAGGATGTTCTCGCGCGTCACCAGCTCCGCGATCATTTTATGTTCGCGCGCGCGAAACCCGGCTTCACCCTCGATTTCGAAGATTTCGCGTATGCGCACGCCCGTGGTGCGCTCGATTTCATGGTCGCAATCGATAAATGCCTTGCCGAGCAGTCGCGCGAGTACCTTGCCCACGGACGTTTTCCCGGCGCCCATCAGGCCCACCAGGAAAATATTGCCGCGATGATGCGGCGGGCATGTGTGATCGGCGGCCTGCATGCGCCGATTCTAGCCGAATCGGCGGCCGGGGCGGCGCTGGCGTGCGCGAGCGCAAACGAAGACGGCGCCATGAAGGCGCCGTCAGGTGTGGCAAACCCGCGATTTGATCAGCGCCGCAGCGTCAAGTTGTCCTTGAGGATCTTGGGCGTGATGAAAATCAGCAACTCGCGGCGTTCGTCGGCTTTTTGATTGTTGCGGAACAAAAAGCCGACATAGGGTACGTCGACCAGCACCGGGATTTTAGTCGTGCTGATGCGCTCATCCTGCGTGTAAATTCCGCCGATCACCAGCGTGCCGCCGTTTTCGACCAGTACTTCGGTGTTCACCTGCTTGGTGTCGATGGCCGGTGGGCTGGTGGCGAGCGGCGAGACCGAATCCTTGTTGATGTTTAACTTCATGATCACGTTGTCGTCCGGCGTGATCTGCGGCTTGACCTTTAACGACAGCGTCGCCTTTTTGAACGACACGCTGGTGGCGCCGCTCGATGTCGCTTGTTGATACGGGATCTCGGTGCCTTGCTCGATGATCGCTTCGTTTTGGTTCGCGGTGATGACGCGCGGGCTGGAAATAATCTTGCCCTTGCCGTCGGCTTGCAACGCGGTGAGTTCCAGCGCCAACAAACGCGAGAACGACGAATTGAAGATCAATGTGGAAAACGTCCCTGCGACTGCACCGCCGATACCGCCACCGGGTAGATTGACTTGAAGACCGCCGGCGTTGATCGTCGGCGTCCCTTGAACGATGCCCGCATTCTGGCCGGTATTAACCAAATCGGCACCTAACGAAAAGCGCGGACGGCCGCCGCCGCCGCGGTGATCTTCCGAGTAACCCAGTCGCACCCCCAAATTGCGGCCAAAGGTGTCAGCCGCCTCGACGATGCGCGATTCGATCATCACTTGCCGTACGGGTATGTCCACCGCGCGGATCATGCGCCGCACGTCCTCCAGACGCGAGGGCGTGTCCTGCACGAACAACTGGTTGGTGCGCACATCCACCGTGGCGCTGCCGCGTTTGGACAAAACGCGTTGCTGCGGGTTGGTGAGCAGCGTCTGCACGTCCTGCGCCCTTTGGTAGTTCAACTGGAAGCTTTCGGTTTGCGTGGGTTCGAGATCGGCGATTTGCGAACGTGCTTCGAGCGCGAGTTTTTCGCGCGTGGCGAGTTCATCGCGGGGCGCGATCCACACCACATTGCCGTCCTTGCGCATATCCAGGCCCTTGCTGCGCATAATAATGTCAAGCGCCTGATCCCACGGCACGTCCATTTAGGCGCAAGGTGAGGTTGCCGGTGACCGAATCGCTAGTGATGATGTTAAGTCCGGTGAAATCCGCCAGCACTTGCAGTACCGAACGCACTTCGACGTTCTGGAAATTGAGCGAAAGCTTGTCGCCGACGAAGCCCGGACGTACCAGCCGGTTCGGATCTTCGACCACGCGTTTGACCTCGACGATGAACCGGGTGTCGGCTTGAAACGCGGAGTAGTCCCAGTTGCCGGCCGGGGTGATCACCACGCGCGCGGTGCCGCCGTGGGCGGTGGCCTCGACCAGTTGCACCGGCGTGCCGAAGTCGGTCACGTCGTAGCGCTTGGCTAGATTCGAGGGCAATGTCGCGCGCTGGAAATCGACGATCACCGAGCGGCCCTGACGGCGGATGTCCACGCCCATTTGAGGGTCGGACAGGTCGATCACCACGCGGCCTTCGCCCGCGTTACCGCGGCGAAAATCGATGTTGCGCAGGCTGTGCGCCTGGGCGACCGGGCTCACTTCGGCGAAGCGGCCCGCCGCGGGGCCGGCCGCAGCGGTGGCGCCCCCACCACCACCGCGCAGGGTGATGGTGAGCGTTCTGCCCTCGAGTTGGGTTTCGTAGTTCAAGGCGCGGGTCAGCTCCAGCACCATGCGTGTGCGGTCGCCCGCCTGGACGATGTTGATGCGGCGCACATCGCCGTCACCGACGTTTTGCACGTTACGGCCCAGTGCGTTGCCGGTATTGGCGAAATCGAAGGCAAGCCGCGGCGGATTGTTGACGACAAAACCCGCCGGCGCCGTCGCCAAAGCGTCCTTCAGGCCGACGCGCACGACTACGGTGCCGCCCTGCTGCGGAGAAACATTGACACTTTCGATGCTGTTTTGCGCATGGGCAGCGGCCATGGCGCCAATCAAGACCAGCATCAGCACGGCGCGCGCGCCCGAAAACAGCGTAGGCATGGTGATTCTCATTTTTTTCTCCCGATCATTCCTGCAAAAACAGCGTCTGCTCTTTCTCTTCCCAGTTGCCGTTGCCGTCCTGCAAAATTTCTTTAAGGATACGCTGATCAAGTAGGTAAAAGGTGCGCCCGAGGAAAGCGATGATGCCGATTAGGCGAAATGAATGCTGATTTCATC
>VGIF01000058.1 GCA_016868015.1 Betaproteobacteria bacterium | reverse complement strand
GGCAGCGGCCATCCCACTCGCCTTACCGCGCGACCGTATCGCGGTGAATCGCGGCGATACCGCGGTGGCGCGCGTGAACCCGACGTTAAGCCAAGCCTACAACGCGCTGCAAGCCGGACAGTTCGACGCGGCGCACAGTCTTTACAACGACGTGCTGCGCGGCGAACCGCACAACATCGACGCGCTGCTGGGACTGGCCGCCATTGCGCAGCAAGCCAATCGCACCGATGAAGCGCAGCGGTACTTCATGGCGATTCTCAACCTCGAGCCGCGCCACGCGCTGGCGCAAGCGGGCCTGCTCTCCACCATGAGCCGCGCCGATCCACTGGCGGCGGAGTCGCGTTTAAAACAACTCATCGCGCGCGAACCCTCGGCGCCGCTTTATTTCAATCTCGGCAATCTTTATGCCGATCAAGGTCAATGGGCGCAAGCGCAGCAGGCGTACTTTCAAGCGCACGATCTCGACCCGAAAAACCCCGACTACGCCTACAACCTCGCGGTGGGGCTCGAACATCTGAATCAACCCAAGATCGCGTTGGGCTACTACCGCAGGGCGCTGGAGCTTGCGTCGGTGCGCGGCAGCGCCCATTTCGACCGCGCACGGCTGCAAGAACGCATCACGCGGCTGTCCGCGCGTCACGATTAACCATGGCCGACGTACGCAAACGCCTGCGGTTGGGTGAGCTGCTGGTGCAGCAAGGGCTGCTCAGCGAAGACCAACTGAACATCTTGGTCGCCGAGCAACGCAACACCAATATCCCCATCGGCCGCTTGATTGTGCGCATGGGCTTCGCCACCGAGGCCGCGGTGCGCGATGCGATGGCGCGCACGGTGGGCCAGGAATCGATCGATCTGTCGCATGTGGTGGCCGATCCGGAAGCGCTGCAACTGGTGCCGCAGGATTTCGCGCGGCGCAATCAGGTGCTGCCGATCGCCTACTCGGCGGCCGACGCGACGTTGACGGTGGCGACCACCGCCGTATTCAACGTGGTGGTGATGGATCGGTTGCGCGCACTGGTCGGCGCAGACATCGATGTGCGCCCGCAGATCGCCGCTGAGGCGCAAGTCGAGGAATGTATCGACCGTTTTTACGGCTATGAGTTGTCGGTCGACGGCATATTGAAGGAAATCGAAACCGGCGAAATCGACTACGAAAGCCTGCGCGCAGGCGGCGACGAGTACACGCAGCCGATGGTGCGCCTGGTCAACGCGCTGTTGGTCGATGCGGTCAAACGCGGCGCCTCCGACGTTCATTTCGAGCCCGAGTACGCGTTCTTGCGCATCCGCTACCGCATCGACGGCGTATTGGAAACCGTGCGCAGCCTGCACAAAACGTTTACCTCCGGCATCACCGTGCGACTTAAGGTGATCAGCGGCATGAACATCGCGGAGATTCGCGCACCACAGGATGGGCGGGTGTCGCTTACGTTAAACGGCCGGCAAGTGGATTTTCGCGTGTCCACGCAGCCGACGATTTACGGCGAGAACCTGGTGCTGCGCGTGCTCGATCGCGAAAAATCGATCATCCGGCTGGAGAACATGGCGCTGCCGGACGAGACCATGCAAAAGTTGACCGGCCTGCTCGACCGGCCCGAAGGCATCTTGATCGTCACCGGCCCCACCGGCAGCGGCAAGACCACCACGCTGTATTCGCTGCTCGCGCAAATCAACGACGACACTGTCAACATCATGACGCTGGAAGACCCGGTGGAATATCCGTTGAATCTGCTGCGTCAAACCTCGGTCAACGAAGTGGCGCGCATGGATTTCGCCAACGGCATCCGCTCGATGATGCGCCAGGATCCGGACATTATTCTGGTGGGCGAAATGCGCGATCAGGAAACCTCCGAGATGGCGTTTCGCGCCGCCATGACCGGCCACCAAGTGTTCACCACGCTGCACACCAATTCGGCGCTGGGTGCGTTTCCGCGGCTGCTCGATCTGGGCATACGCCCCGGCATCATGGCCGGAAACATCATCGGCATCATCGCGCAGCGGCTGGTACGCCTGGTGTGCATGCAGTGCCGCGAACCCTACGTCGCGACGCTGGAAGAGCGCCGCCTGCTCAAACTCGGCGGCGAGGTGCCGGCGCAAATTTACAAAGCCGTCGGCTGCAAGGCCTGCGGCGGCAAGGGTTACAAGGGGCGCGCGCCGATCATGGAGCTGCTGGTGATGGACGGCGATCTCGATGAACTGATCGCGCGCGGCACCACGCCGCGCGAACTGCGCGAGGTGGCCAACAGCAAGGGATACAAGACGCTCGCGCAGGCCGGCATACGCCGCATCCTCGACGGCGAATCGACCGTGGCCGAGATTTCGCGCGTCATCAATCTCAGCGCGCCGCACGATTGATCGCCGCGGATAGAGGCTGATCGAAGTGGCTTCGTTTCGCTACAAGGCGGTCGAAAAATCGGGGCGCCGCGCATTGGGCGGCATGGAAGCAGTCAACGAAGCCGATCTCGAACTGCGGCTAAAGCGCATGGGGCTGGACCTCATTGCCGCCTCCGAGGTCGATCGCAATACCTCGATCGTCGCCGCTGCGGCCACCATCACGCGCCAGGATCTCATCAACTTTTGCTTCGACATGGAGCAAATGGATCGCGCCGGCATCCCCATCATCGACGGCCTGCGCGATTTACGCGACACGCTGGACAACAAACGCTTTCGCGAAGTGCTCACCACCATGGCCGAAGACATGGACAACGGCAGAACGCTATCGCAGTGCATGACCGCGCATCCGGAAACCTTCGACAAGGTGTTCGTGAACCTGATACGCGCCGGCGAGCAAACCGGGCGCGTGGCCGACGTGTTTAAAAACCTCGCCGACTCGTTAAAGTGGCAGGATGAACTGGTGTCGCAAACCAAGCGCCTGCTGACCTACCCGGCGTTCGTACTGGTGGTGGTTAGCGCTGTGATTATTTTCTTGCTGACGTATTTGGTGCCGCAAATCACCGGGCTGCTTAAGACCATGAATGTCGAGCTGCCGCTGCAAACCAAGCTGTTGATCGCCGCCTCGGATACGATCAAGGGCTGGTGGCCGCTGCTGCTGGCGCTGCCGGTCGCCAGCATTGCCGCGCTGGTGCTTGCCATACGCCGCAGCCCGCGCGCGGCGTATTTGTGGGATTACGCCAAGCTGCGCATCCCGGTGATCGGACCGATCCTGCAAAAAATCATCCTCGCGCGCTTCGCCAACTTTTTCGCGCTGATGTACGAATCGGGCATCACCGTACTCGATGCGTTAAGGACCAGCGAGGAAATCGCCGCCAACCGCTATATCGCGGACGGCTTGGCGCGCGCCGGCCAGCAAATTTCGGCGGGGCAAAATTTGACCGATGCGTTCCGCGACTTGGGGCTGATGCCGGCGATGGTGATCCGCATGTTGCGGGTGGGCGAGAACACCGGCGCACTCGATTTGGCGCTGCGCAACGTAAACTATTTCTACACCCGCGATGTGCGCGAGTCTGTCGACAAGACGTTAAAGGTGCTCGAACCCTCGCTCACCCTGGGGCTGGGCCTGATCATGGCCTTTATCATGTGGGCGGTGCTGTCGCCGGTGTATGATATTCTGGGTAAGATGAATTTTTGACCGTGAACGCCGTGGTTATTCACTGGCATGAAGTACTGATCACCCGCGCGCAAGCGGCGGCGTGTTGACACCCCCATGGCGAGCAAAATCCTGCTTTTCGTTTCTTCCGCCCAATCGCTGCTGGGAGTTTGGCGCAACGGCACGCTCGAGCGCTGCGAAATCTTGCCTGCGGGCGATGATGGCCACGCGTTATTCAGCGGGCTATTGAAAGTCACGCCGCGCGCGCCGGTGTATGTTGTGGCCGATACCGTCGAGGAAGACTATCGCTTCGAAACGCTGCCGCACGCCACGGGCTCGGACCGCGGCTCGCTGATCGAGCGCAAGATGCGCCAGTACTACCGCAATACGCGCTTTGTTTCGGCGCTGTGGCGCGGCCAGATCGGCGAGCAACGGCGCGATGACCAATATCTTTTTTCGGCGCTCACCAATCCGGGGCTGGTGGATACCTGGCTGGGCATCGCCGCGGAACACGGCGCGCCGGTGGCGGGGGTTTATCTGGCGCCCACGCTAAGCGGCGGGCTGCTCGCCAAGCTCAAGGCCGCCTGGCCGCGTGTATTGTTGGTGGCGCCGCATCGCGCGGGGCTGCGGTTGACGTTTTACAAGGGCGGCGAATTTTGCTCCAGCCGCTTGACCCGCGCGTTGCCGGCGGTGGCGCAGGACGCGGTGCGCATGCTCACCACCGAGTTATCCAACACGCGCTTGTCACTTGTCGACGCTGCAACTGGATACGCTCGATGAACCGCTTAACGTGTTGGTGCTCGATCGCGACGATCGCTTGCGCGAGATCGTGGCGCATATCGGCGCCAACGAGCCAGGTCTCGTCTGCCACGGCGTAGGCCGCGCCGCGCTGCTGCAACAGTTGCGCATCGAGCCGCGGCATCTTGATCTCGCGCTGGAGTCGGTCTACTTCGGTGCGCTCGTGGAAAAGCCGCCGGCGGGCAATCTCGCGCCGGCCGCCATCACCGCGGGCTTTCATCTGCAGCGGCGCAAGAAAACCTTGTACGCGGCAAGCATCGCGGTGGGCCTTGCCGGCATCGCATGGACGGGCTACAACCTGTGGCGCGCTTACGATTTTGCGCAAGAGGCCGCGCGCGCCGCGCGCGCCACCACCGCGGTGGCTGAGCAATACCAGGACATCACGCGCACTTTCCCTGCCGCGCCGACCAGCTCGGAGAACCTGATCAAGACGGTAAACATTTACCAGCAGGTGGTGCAATCGGCGCGCTCGCCGCAACCGTTCATGCAATTGTTGTCGCGCGCGCTCGAAGCGCAGCCGGAAATTTATGTGCAGGAAATCAGCTGGCATCACGGCGCGGAGCCGCTCGCGAACGCGGGTGCACAGCCCGCGGCAGCAGGGCTGAACAGCCGCCGTCAAAGCGGCACAATTGCCGCCGAGGTGCGCCCGTTTCGCGGCGATTATCGCGCGGCCATCGCCTCGATTAACCGCTTGGCGGAGCGCTTGTCGCGCGAGCCTCTGGTGGCCGATGTCAAAATCGTCAAGCTGCCGCTGAATATCAATCCCGAAGCCGCGCTTGCCGGCGACACGCGCGACGCCGCCGATCACGCCGGCGCGGCGGAATTTCAAATCCGCGTCACCTTGAAGCCCAACACATGAAGCTCGCGGCGCGATTTTCCGAAACCATGACGCTACCGCTGCTGGTGTTGCTGGCAACACTGCTGGCGGCGTTGGCGCTGATTAAACTGTCCGCCGATCGCGCCGTGTTCGACAGCCAGCAGGCTCAACTGCGCGACGCACAAACCCGGCTGCAAAAATCCGGCACGGAAAAAGAGCTCATCATCCGGCATCTGCCCGATTACGCCAAACTCGATGCACTTGGTTTTGTCGGCGACGAACAACGCATCAACTGGCTCGACGCGCTGCGCCATGCCAACCAAAAAGGCGGGCTTTTCGGTATCAACTACGATATCGCAGCGCGCAAGGCTTATCCGCACGCCGCGACGCTCAACCCGGGCGGCGTCAACGTGTCGCAATCGCTGATGAAAATAAAATTCCAGTTGCTGCACGAAGCGGACTTGATCAAATTCTTCGCGCACCTGGCGGAACAAAACGCGGGCGTGTTTTTGCTCAACAGTTGCAGCCTGCGCCGCTCCGGCAACACGCCCGCCATGCGCTTTCAGCCGCACGTCAACGCGGAATGCGAATTGGCCTGGATCACCGCGCAACCGGCGCCCGCCACGGAGGCTCGACCTTGAAACTTAAATACTTGATTTTATTGAGTTTTTTTTGACTGAAGCCCCCGCCGCGGAGCGCATGGGCCGTTTGTTTTTCACTGCCGAACAGCGCGCGCAACTGGACATCGCGCGGGCGCGGCACGATCCGCGCGCACCCGTTGTCAGCGAACCGGAAATCCTCGCGGCACCCGCCCTAGCCGTGCCGCGCGGCCCCGGGGTGGTGACCTACAGCGGCGTGGTACGGCGCGGCGACGGCAAATCGACGGTGTGGATCAACGGCAAGCCGGTCACCGAGCGCAACCGTGCCGGCGCCAGCGCCGGCGAGGTCAGCGTGCTCGGCATGCGGGAAGACGGCGCGGTGTCGATAGCGGTGCCGCAAGCCTCGCGCACCGCATCGCTTAAGGTGGGGCAAAGTCTGGACGTGAATTCCGGGCGTATCGACGAGTCTTATACAAGCCGGCCGGGTGCGCCATCGCCTTCGCCGCAAACGCAAGCCGAGCCCGCGCCACCGCTCAGCGCATCGAGCGGCTCGCTGGAAAATCGCTTGAAATCGCTGCGCACCCTGCGCGACACCCCGGGCAGGGATACGGATGCGCGTGGCGACGCGGCTACCGCGCAACAGCCCGACAAGCGTTGATGCGCAACACCACGGCTTATTGGCGATCACCCAAGCCGCCACGCACGCAACGCGGCTTGGCACTACTGTCGATCGTGGTGCTGGTGGCGCTGGCGCTGGGTGCGAGTCTGTTCACCCTGATGCGCCCGGTCAGCGTGACACGGCAACAGCAAGCGCAGACCGAACGCGCACTGGCGCTGGCAAAGGAAGCGTTGATCGCTTATGCGGCTGGCAGGCTCGCCAACCGCCCGGGCGAACTGCCCTGCCCCGATGTGACGAACAACGGCCAAGCGGGAACCTCTTGCAATACGGCGGCCACGCAAATCGGCCGCCTGCCGACGTTTACGCTGGGCATACCCGATCTGCGCGATGGGGCGGGCGAAAAACTGTGGTACGCGGTATCCAACAACTTCAAAAACAACACCGCCGTGACACCGCTAAACAGTCACACCCCTGGTCAACTGACGGTGACCGGCATCGCGCCGGCCAACAACGTCATCGCGATCGTATTTGCACCGGGCAGCGCCATTACCGGCCAAATTAGAAGCGCCGCCAATATCAACGCGGTTGCGCATTATCTCGAAGGCGAAAACGCAAACCTCAACACGACTTTCACCGCCGCGGCGGCGAGCGCCACGTTTAACGACCGACTGCTGGCGATCACGCCGGACCTGTTTTTCCCCGCGGTCGAGATGAGCGTGGCGCGGCAATTGCGAGAATTTCTGAATATTTACTACGTGGCCAACAACCATTTCCCGCCCGCCAACGCCTACAACCTTGCAACCTGCGTGCCCGCGAATGAGGGGTTTTTGCCGCAAGACCTCGCGACGTGCGGCATCGGCGGACCCATGCTCGCGCCGCCGCTATCACACCTGGCCGCAAATCAGTGGTTTCGAGTCCTGTACTACGCCGTGGCGCCCGCCTGTGTGGCCCCGGCGCTGAACTGCGGCGGCGCGGGCGGTTTTTTGACCGTCAACGGCACCACGGGCGTGCGCGCGGTGCTGATCTCGCCCGGCGCGGCCTTGGCCGGGCAGGCGCGCCCCTGCACCAGCAACGCGGATTGTCTGGAACCGCCCAACAGCAGCGCCTACCCGTCGTTCGTGCACAATCCGGGCGCGAGCACAACCAACGACCGTGTGCTCATCGTATCCCCATGACCGCGCGCCGCCATCACACTTTGGGGTTTTCGCTGGTCGAACTGGCTGTCGCGATTTTCATCATTGCCCTGCTGTTGGGCGCGGTGCTTGTGCCACTCGTTACACAAATCGAACAACGGCAAATCGCGGAAACACAAAAGGCGATGGACGACATTCGCGAGGCACTGCTGGGGTTTGCGGCGGCTAACCGCTACTTGCCATGCCCCGCCGTTTCGGCGACCAATGGACTGGAAGACCGTGCTGCCGGCGCCTGCACCGCGGGCAAACGTCAGGGGTTTTTACCGTGGGAGACCTTGGGCGTGCCCCGGCTCGACGCATGGGGCCGCCTTTATCGGTACAGCGTGACGCCCAATTTCACGCTGGAACCGCCGTTTTCGTTTACCGGCACCACCGGGCCCGACATCACGATACGTACCCGCAACGCAGCCGGCACGCTGGTGAATCTGACGCCGGCGCCGTCCAACCAGATCGTACCCGTGGTGGTGATTTCACATGGCAAAAACGGCTACGGTGGCAGCAACGCCGACGGTATCGCACAAGCGTTGCCCGGCGGCTGGCCCGCCAACAACACGGATGAAAATACCAACGCCAATGGCACCATCTCTTTTGTTAGCCGCTCGGCGCAAGCCGCAGGCGCCGCCGGTGCGGGCGGCGAATTCGATGACCAAGTGCTGTGGATTTCCCGCTGGGTATTGTTAAGCCGTATGGTCGCAGCCGGAAAACTTCCTTAAGTATTTGATTTTATTGACTTTTTTATTTCGGCATAAATAGCGTCGACGGCATCGGCTTCGAGCATTCGCTGCTTAAGAGGCATCGGAAAATTCAGCATCGCCGCTAACTGATAAGCCACCCAAGTACCGTCGTCGAGCCGGATCGGCGGCAGGAAATTCGCTTCGCCTATTTGCTCGATCACACGCTTCATCAGGGCCGCGCATTGCGCATCCGGCGCGCAAGTCACCGCGGGCGGCAACAGCTCCACCTCGCCCGACAGCAGGCCATTGCCCGCCACCGCGGTGTCGATGATCCGAAAACGCTCGCCGCCACGCGCGAGCAGGTGAAACATATTGGCGGTGGGCATCTCCCACTGTTCGATGAGCGCCGTGCACCCGAACGGGTAAGGCATCGCGGGTTCACCCACTTCGCGGCCTTCGCGGATCAGGCTCACACCGAACGGCTGGTTGTCGCGCAGGCAAGCCTTGGTCATTTCCACATAACGTTGTTCGAAGATTTTGAGCGGCAGCAGGCCGCCGGGAAACAACACGGTGCCTAGCGGAAACAAAAAAATGTTTTGCCGCGCGCCGGACGTGGCCGCGTCATTCACGATGCGCGCTGCCCCAGGCCGCGGTGGCGCGCGAGCACCACCTGCACCGATGGCCGAAACGCTTGCGCCAGCGATTCAACAAAATAAACGGAACGATGACGCCCGCCGGTGCAGCCGATGGCCACGGTGAGATAGCTGCGATTGTCGCGCACGTAGGACGGCAGCCAGTTGGCGATGAACATGCGGATATCCTCGAGCATGCGTTGCGCCTCGGGTATGCCTTGCATGAAGCCGATCACCGGCGCGTCCTGCCCGGTCAGCGGCCGCAACGCGGGATCGTAGTGCGGGTTGGGCAGGTTGCGCACATCAAACACCATGTCCGCATCGAGGGGAATGCCGTATTTAAAGCCGAACGACTCGAACAGCAATATCAATCCGCCGCGCGGCGCGGCCACAAAATCCTTGACCCACGCGCGCAACACGTTGGGCGACAAGTCGCTGGTGTCGATGTGATCGGCCAGCGCCGCCACATCCGCCAGCAACTCGCGTTCGCGCGCAATGCACTCCACCAGTGTGCGGCGGCCGTCGGAGAGCGGATGACGCCGGCGGGTTTCGGAATAGCGCTTGATCAGCGTGTCGTCCTTGGCATCGCAGTAGAGAATCTTGAACTGCACGCCATGCGCGCGCAGGCTTTCGATGTGATTAGGAAAATCAGCCAAATCGTCGCCGGAGCGCGCATCCATGGTCAGCGCCACGCGGGTTTGGCCGGCTTGCGCGAGCACATCCACCAAGCTGTTAAACAGCTTACCCGGGAAATTATCGACACAGTAATAACCGGCGTCCTCCAACACCGCCAGCGCCACGCTTTTGCCGGAGCCCGACAAGCCGGTGATCAACACCACCTCGAGCGGCAGATACTTAGAGGCGGTCATCTTCGTCGTGCACCGCTTCCATTTGCCGCGCCTGGCGTTCGATGAATTCACGCGTGCTGTCCATGCCGCGCAATTGCAGCACGTAGTTGCGCACCGCGGCTTCCGTCAACACCGCCAGATTGCGGCCCGCCGCCACCGGTATCACCACCTTGCGAATCTGCACGTCCAGAATGTTATCCGAGCCGGGTTTCAACGGCAGCCGGTCTGCGAGCACTTCACCGCGGCCCGAACGTTCAAGGTTGACGATCAACTTCAGCGCCTTGCGCGGACGCAGCGCGGACTCGCCGAATATGCTGCGTATATTGAGCACGCCAAGCCCGCGCACTTCGAGGAAATCCTTCAGTAGCGGCGGACAGCGGGCATCAATGTTCTCCGGGCCGATACGATAGAGCTCCACCACATCGTCAGCGATCAAGCCGCCGCCGCGCGAAATGAGTTCCAGCGCGAGTTCGCTCTTGCCCGCGCCCGACGGCCCCGTGATCAACACCCCCATGCCGAGCACGTCGAGCATCACGCCGTGCACCGTGGTGGATTGCGCCAACGCGCGCGCAAGATACGGCCGCAACATCCACATCAGCTCCACGCTCGGTACCGGCGACGCCAATAGCGGCGTCGCCGTCGCACTGGCGATATCGCGCAGCGTTTGCGGTATGCGCGCGCCGCCCGCCACGACAAAACACCCGGTATCGGGCGCGGCCGCTTCCTTGAGTCGCGCCACGCACGAGGCGCCATCCATGCCTTCGAGATGCAGCACTTCCGAGGCGCCCAGCACCTGGATCAAATTCGGGTGGATGAAATTCAGATGACCGATCAGCCCCTTGGCGGAATCCTTTATGTGTTCGCTATCGAGTGTTTTTTCGGCGCCAGCCTCCCCGGCCACCCACGCGAGTTGCAGCCGCGCCTGGTTGTCTTCAAACAGCCGTGCGATGCTGATCCGGGGCATGCGAGCGCCACTGGGTAATTAAGGCATGAAGATCGGCAGCGCTCGCCGCGGCCAGCATTTGGCCGCGAAATGACGGGTCGCTGAACATTTCGGCAAGCTCGGACAAAATCTGCAAATGCTGATCGGTCGCCCGCTCGGGCACCATCAGCAAAAATATCAGCGACACGCCCTGTCCGTCCGGCGCGTCGAACGGAATCGGCACCTTGGCGCGCACCAGCGCGCCCACCGCGCTTTTGATGCCCTTGACGTGACCGTGCGGAATGGCAACGCCCTGCCCCAGCGCGGTCGACCCGAGTTTTTCACGCGCGAACAGGCTGTCAAACACCTGCGCTCGCGCGATGCTGTGATTGTTTTCGAACAGCAGTCCGACTTGTTCAAAAACGCGCTTTTTGCTCGACACGTCCATGTCGATCACGACGTTGGACAGCGGCAATATTTGTGCCACGAGATTCATATCGGCCTACCCGGTCGTTCTACTGCTTTTCCTGCCCATCCAGTAGCGCGCCGCGCTGCCGCAAGGGTGCATCGGCATGGCGCGCGCCCAAATGTTTTTCCTTGTGCTTGATGATAGTACGGTCGAGCTTGTCGATCAACGCATCGATCGCGGCATACATGTCTTGAGCGGTGCTTTCACAGAAAATGTCGCGGCCGCGCACATGTAACGTCGCCTCCACTTTTTGCCGTAACTTGGCTACCGACAGGATCACATGGGCGTCGATCACATGGTCGAAATGTCTGTTCACGCGCTCAATTTTGCTGCTTAAGTATTCCCTGATGGCCGGCGTAACGTGTACGTGGTGGCCGGTGATGTGCAAGTTCATGATACGCCTCCTTACAAGGATTTTCGAAGATTTCCCGGCAAAATTTGCAGTGCTTCCCGATATTTCGCCACGGTTCGACGCGCCACGATCACCCCTTGTTCCGCAAGCAGGCTCGACAATTGCGAATCGCTCAGCGGTTTGCGCGAATTTTCGTTGGCAATCATCTGCCGGATCAACTCGCGTATCGCCGTGCTGGAGGCGGCACCCCCGGCATCGGTGCCGACGTGGCTGCCGAAAAAAAACTTAAGCTCGAAGATACCACGCGGCGTGCGCATGAACTTGTTGGTCGTGACCCGCGACACGGTGGACTCGTGCAATTCCAGTACCTCGGCGATTTCGCGCAGTACCAGCGGGCGCATGGCGATGGTGCCGTGTTCCAGAAAATTGCGTTGCCGCTCGATGATCGCCTGCGACACACGCAAAATCGTCTCAAACCGCTGCTGCACATTCTTGATCAGCCAGCGCGCTTCCTGCAATTGCCCGGCCATCGACTGGGACGCGGTGCGGCTGCGCGTAAGTATGTCCGCGTAGAACTGGTTTACCCGCAGCTTGGGCATCGCCTCCGAGTTAAGCGCGGCGCTCCACAAGCCCTTGTCCTTGCTGACGATGACATCGGGGATGACATAACGCGTGTCGCCCTGGGCAAACCCTCTGCCGGGCTTGGGGTCAAGGCTGGTGATTAACTTTTGCGCCGCGCGCAACCCCCCATCGTCGCAGCGCAGCGTGCGTTTTAACTTGGCATAGTCTTTGGCAGCCAGCACTTCGAGATGCTGCAGCACGATCTCGATTGCTTTGTCGCAGTATGGCGTTGAAGGCGGCAATGCCTGCAATTGCAGCGCCAGACATTCGGAGAGCGAACGCGCGCCAACGCCCGCAGGCTCCAGATGTTGTACATAACGCAACGCCGTCGCCAGTTCATCGATGTCGATCTCGAGCTCGAGCGGCAGCATGTCGAGCATGTCTTCCAGGCTTTGCGTGAGGTAGCCGTCGTCGTCCAGCGAATCGATCAACAGCCCGGTCAAAGTACGGTCACGCTCGCTTAATTTGAGTAGAGCAAGCTGCGCGAGCAAATGTTCACGTAACGTGGGCGTATCGCTTGCCAGTTGCGGATAATCGCCCTCCTCGTCGTCACTGCGCTCGCCGGCAGCGCCGTAACTCATGTCGGCGAACAAATCGCTCTCGGATATCGAAGCGCTCTCGGATGTGCTGTCGGCCCCATCGGGAAGCTCGTCCGGACTGGCCGTGGCGCCTGCCTCCTGCCGCGGCAGATCGGAAGACATCGGCATCGTGCCAGCGGCGCCATCCAAACCGCTATCGCCGCGCTCCAACAACGGGTTGTCGCGCAAATAACGTTCGATTTCTTGATCGAGTTCCAGAGTGGACAATTGCAGCAACCGGATCGATTGCTGCAACTGCGGAGTGAGCGTCAGGTGTTGGGAAAGCCGGAGTTGTAACGATTGCTTCATGGTTAACTGTCCGGACGCCAGGTGGGGCGAAACAATTTAACGCCCTAATACACGTAATTAAGTGAAAAGCCTGGTTTCAATAAAGGCGGAAATTTTCTCCGAGATAGACCTTTCTGACACTTTCATTATAGACGATTTCGGACGGCGCCCCATAAGCAAGAACCGTGCCTTCGTTAATTATGTACGCTCTATCGCAAATTCCAAGGGTTTCACGCACATTGTGATCGGTAATGACCACGCCGATTCCGCGCTCCTTTAAAAAGCCGATGATTTTCTGAATCTCGATCACTGCGATCGGGTCCACGCCCGCAAACGGCTCATCCAGCAAAATGAAGCGCGGCGACGTGGCCAAGGCGCGTGCGATCTCCACGCGGCGGCGTTCTCCGCCGGAAAGACTGATCGCCGGGCTATCGCGCAGATGCGTGATATGCAAATCGCGCAACAGGTCATCCAGATCGTTGTTGATATCCACGCTGCGCCGGCGCCGCAACTCGAGTATCGCACGTATATTATCGGCCACCGACAAGCGGCGAAAAATCGAAGCTTCCTGCGGCAAATAGGACAACCCCAGTTGCGCGCGGCGATGGATCGCCATGTGCGTCAGGCGCTGGCCGTCAAGATACAACTCGCCGCCATCCATCGGCACTAAACCCACCATCATGTAAAAACAGGTGGTTTTGCCGGCGCCGTTGGGCCCCAGCAAGCCGATCACCTCACCACTATGGACCTCCAGCGATACATCGTGCACCACCGTGCGCGAGCGGTAGCGCTTAAGCAAGCGCTCGGCCTTGAGTTCGCTGCGCGCCGAATCGCGCGCGGCCGCCGCCGCGCCCTCGGCGGGCGCGGCGGCGTTTTGCGCTAAGCTGTCTGGCATGGCGGAGGTTTTCAGCGCGGCGCCACCGGGATTTCGCGCGGCGCCGCAAGGCCGTCGGCGGGCTTTAACGGCACGGCCGGTGGCAGCGGCGGCTTCATCTTGGGTTTGGGTTGAATCACCGTGCGCACGCGCCCCTCCGGATTATTCTCGGTGGCGGCCTTGGTGCCACCGCCGATCACCTGAAAAAACTCCGTCGCGGTGTCGTACGAAATATAGTCGCCGGTGACAATATCGCCCCCGCGTTTTAACTGGGCGCGAACAAACAGTTGCAGCTTGTCGGCGCGGCCGTCGTATTCGACGCGTTCCCCCCAGCCTTCGATGTACTCGTCGGCGCCTTCGCGCTTTTTCTTGAAATAGGCGGGCTTGCCCCACACCGTGCCCTGCCGAAAACCCTCCTTATCCTGGCGCACCTCCATGCGCTGACCGCGTATCACGGTGGTGCCCTGAGTCAGGATGACGTTGCCTTCGAACACCGATAACTGCTTGATTTCGTCCACGGTCACGCGATTGGACTCGATGTGTATGGGTTTTTCACGGTCGGCCTTTTCAGCGCGCGCATTCGCCGCAACCAGCACGCACAACGAAAAGGCAAGCAAAATCGCTTTCATGAGATCACGCTCAACGCTGGGTCGCCGGGCGGCTCGCCACGGTTTTTGGATCATGGTAAACCCCATTGACGGCCGCCTTGAGATTCAGGATTCGAGTTTCGGTATTCATTTCCATGCCCACCGCCTCGATGCGCATATGGTTATCGCTAATGGTAACGCGACGATCGGTCTTCGCAATGTTGTCATCGGGCAGAACATGCAGGTAATCGGTCAGCACCACCAACGGGCCGCCAAGGCCCTGAACGACGCGGGTCGCCCGCACGTCGTCGTGAAAGTAGATATCGCCGGCATTGCTGGTTACGCGCGCATGCTTGGAGGTGATGGTCAACGGCACCCCGCGCGCCAAATTCACGTAGCGCGGACGCGCAAGCTCGGTACTGTCGTCTTCGGGAAAATGCACCATTCTAACCGCTTGCAAGGTGTCTATGATGCGGCCGTTCACGTCCATGCGCGTGGCGAGCAAATTATCCGCGGTGAAATCCGGATTGTGCGTGATGCGTTTCTCCGCTGGCGCCGCGGGCCCTAACACGGTTTTGTCCAACCAGTAGGTAATGGCCGCGAGCGCGGCCAGCAGCAGTATCGGCAAAAAACTTATCAGCCGTTCCATCAACGCTCCGCTCAAATGCCGCGCGCCGGTCAAACCAAATACCGCGCCTGCGCCGCATCCAGCGCGCCTTGGGCGTGCAATACCAGCTCGCAAAATTCACGTACCGCGCCGTGCCCACCCGCGGCGCGGGTGACGTAATGCGCGTGGCGGCGCACCAGCGCCGGCGCTTGCGGCACCGAAGCGGCCAAACCGCAACGGCGCAGCACCGGCAGGTCGATCACATCGTCACCCATGTAGCTCGCCGCCGGCCAGGCGAGCCCCAGGCGCTGCAACAAAGATTCCATTGCCGTACGCTTGTCGTGCACGCCCTGGTAAAGATGCTCGATGCCCAGATTACGCGCGCGATTCGCCACCAGCCTTGATTCACGGCTGGTGATGATGGCAACCGCCACACCAGCCTCTTGCAACATCTTGATGCCATGACCGTCCTGCACATGAAACGCCTTCATCTCCTCGCCGCTATCGGTGTAATACAACAAGCCATCAGTTAGCACGCCATCCACGTCGAACGCCGCCAGGCGCACCGCGCTTGCGCGCGCGCCAACGCCGGTTTCGGTGGATGAAAACGCATCCGCCATGGTTAGACCACCTTGGCACGAAAAAGATCGTGCATGTTAAGCGCCCCGGTGACCGCGCCATCGTGGCCAACCACCAGCAGTTGATTGACTTTATTGTGCTCCATGATCTGCACGGCTTCCGCGGCGAGACGATCGGGCGCGATGGTGCGCGGATTACGCGTCATCACATCGGCCACGCGCGCGCTGTGATAATCGACACCGCGCCGCAGCGCGCGGCGCAAATCGCCGTCGGTGAACACGCCCGCGAGCCCGCCTTGCGCATCGAGGATCGCCGTCATCCCCATGCGGCCGCGGTCCATTTCCACCATGGCTTCATCCAGGGTGACGCTTACGGACACTTGCGGCACCGCCGCGCCCGTGCGCATCACATCACGCACCAATGTCAACAGACGTCGACCCAGGGCGCCGCCTGGATGCGACAGCGCGAATTCGTCGCGGGTGAAGCCACGCGCGCGCATCAACGCCACCGCCAGCGCGTCACCCAACGCCAGCGCCGCCGTGGTGCTTGCGGTCGGCGCGAGGTTTAACGGACACGCCTCCATTTCCACGCCGGCATACAGGTGCACGTCCGCTTGCGTGGCGAGTGACGATTGCGGGTTACCCGTCATGGCGATCAATAACGCGCCCTGGCGTTTGATCACCGGCACGATCGCCAGCAATTCCGCGCCCTGGCCGGAATGCGACAGTGCCAGGAGCACGTCATCGCGTGTAAACATGCCCAGATCGCCGTGGCTCGCCTCGGCGGCATGCACAAAAAACGCCGGCGTGCCGGTGCTCGCCAGGGTGGAGGCAATTTTGCGCGCGATGTGCCCGGTTTTGCCCAGGCCACTGACCACCACGCGCCCGTTGCAGGCGAGGATTTTTGCGACTGCGGCGCTGAACGCCCCGTCCAGACGGCCCATCACATGCCGCAAGGCACGTGCCTCGATCTCCAACACCTGCCGTGCCACGCCGAGCGCGTCCGCGCCGCCAGGCGGCGTGTCAGGCGAAGCGGGCGCCATGGCCGCGGGTGATGCCGATTCCATGTGAAAAGTATAGCAGAACCACCGCGCCAAAATCGCGCGGCAAAAGATGCTTAGGCTTGCAATCTGCGTGCGATAAGGCATCATCGAGTCAACAATAATCCGCTACCGATCGCCGCCACGCGACGCAACTCGTGCCGATGCACGCCACGCTGCAACCCGTACTCGTACTGTTGGCCGCCGCCGTGCTGGTGGTGGTGGTGTTTCGCCATCTCAAGCAGCCGCCGCTGCTCGGTTATTTGATCGTCGGCGTCGCCATCGGCCCGCATGCCTTCGGTTGGATCCGCGAAAGCACGCAGGTGCGCGATCTGGCCGAAATCGGCGTGGTGTTTTTGATGTTTAGCATCGGCCTGGAATTCAGCCTGCCCAAGCTGCGCACCATGCGCCGCACCGTGCTGGGCTTGGGCTCGGCGCAGGTGCTCAGCACCCTGCTGATCGTCATGGGTGTGTCGATGCTGCTCGGCCTGCCGTGGCAGGCCGCCTTGGTGCTGGGCGGCGCGCTCGCCATGTCCTCCACCGCCATCTTGGCCAAGCTGCTGGCGGAGCGTTATGAACTGAACACCGAACATGGGCGGCAAATCATCGGCATTCTGCTGTTTCAGGACATCGCGGTGGTGCCGCTGTTGATTATCATCCCGGCGCTGGCGGCGCCCGCGGGCGATCTCGCGATCAGTGTCGGTTGGGCGCTCATCAAAGCGGCCGCGGTGCTCGCCGTGCTGCTTTTTTTCGGCCAGCGCGTGATGCGCGCGTTGTTTCACGTGGTGGCACGCGCCAAATCGCCGGAACTTTTTGTGCTGAACGTGCTGCTGGTGACGCTGGGCGTGGCCTACGTCACCGAGCTTGCGGGCTTGTCGCTCGCGTTGGGCGCTTTTGTCGCCGGCGTACTGCTTTCCGAAACCGAATACCGTCACCAGGTTGAAGAAAGCATCAAGCCGTTTCGCGATGTGCTGCTCGGTTTGTTTTTTGTGTCGGTTGGCATGCTGCTCGATTTTCGCGTGGTGATCGAAAACGCGTGGGTGAGTGTCATCCTGGTTGCGTTGGTGGCGGCCAAAACCTTTCTCATCTTTGGCATTGCCAAGTGCTTCGGCGCCGCGACCAGCGTCGCCATGCGCACTGGGCTCGCGCTCGGCGCGTGCGGCGAATTCGGCTTTGTGCTCCTTTCACACGCCAACCATGCGCGCTTGATCAGTCCGGAACATTTGCAGCCCGTGCTGGCGGCGATGGTGCTGTCGATGCTGGCCACGCCTTTTATCATCCAGCGCTCGGAGGCCATCGTGCGGCGCTTTAACGCCAACGAATGGATAATGCGCGCGATGCAAATCCACAACATTGCGGTGCAGTCGATGAGCACGACCGCGCACGTGGTGATTTGCGGCTATGGCCGAAGCGGACAAAATCTGGCGCGTTTTCTGGAGCAGGAGAAAGTGCCGTTTATTGCGCTGGATGTCGACATCGAACGCATCCGCGAAGCCGCCGCCGCCGGCGAGCATGTGGTGTTCGGCGACGCCGCGCGGCGCGAAATGCTGAGCGCCGCCGGGCTTACCCGCGCGCGCGCTGGTGGTCACCTACTCGGATACGCCCTCGGCGCTGCGCGTGCTGGCGCTGGTGCGTGAGCTGCGGCCGGAGTTGCCGGTGGTGGTGCGCACCCACCAAGACACCGACATCGACAAACTCAAGGCCGCGGGTGCTGCCGAGGTGGTGGCGGAAATCATGGAAGGCAGTCTGATGCTCGCCTCCACCACGCTGATGCTGATCGGCACGCCGTTAAACCGCGTGCTGCGCCGCATCCGCGAAACGCGCGAGCATCACTATCATTTGTTTCGCGGCTTTTTTCGCGGCGTCACCGACGAGCGCGACGACGACGGCAGCGCGCCTCACCCGCGCCTGCATTCGGTGCTGGTCACCCAAGGCGCGGATTGCATAGGCAAAACGTTTGCCGAACTGGATCTGGGCGCGTTGCACGTCGAAGTCAGCGCCGTACGCCGCCGCAACGTGCGCACCATCGAGCCTGGGCCCGCCACGGTGATCGAGGAAGGCGATGTGATCGTGATCTTGGGAACCGAGGAAGACGTTGCCGCGGCGGAAATTAAGCTAATGCAGGGTTAGCATCGTAGCAGCAAAAAATTAGCCCGCGTGAGGTTGGATAAAATTCTCAATAAAATCAAATACTTAGAATAGGCTTGCGCCACCGCAGTTGGTAACAACATTAGTCGATACCCAACCGTTGGGCGCGGCGGTTGCATAACATGAACCAGAGCCCGTCGGCGCTACCCCTCCGCCGGCATAGGCGGAAAATCTAAACGTGCCGCCCACCGCGTTACCGTCATCCATTTTGCGATCGACCTCAGCCAAAATATCCGACGGAATCTGGTTGCCCGTCTTGACGTTGTGCCGCGCCGTCGGGGCACCATCATAAACCGCGTCGTAAATGAGTTGCATGCGCGTGCCGTAAGGATTGTTAGGTGTGGTGGTCGGCCCCTCGGCTGCTGCACAAGTGTAGGCACCCGTCAGAAACCCCGATTTGGATAGGTGCTCCCACGCGAGCACAAACTCGTTACCTGCTAATTCAATCTGGCCGTTGCCGTTACCGTTACCGCCATTACAGGCGGCTGTCGCAATACCATTGATGTTTTGCACGGCCCCGGTGTAATCCCCAGGCAACGCACGATACCGATCCAAAAAGCCGAAGTAGGCTGCCTTCACACCATCTTGTTGTTGAATCAGGTTGCGCACGCGCGCGCTGGTAATCAACTCCTGCCCCTTGAGCACCCCCCCCAACAGCAAACCGATAATCACCAGCACGATGGCGATTTCGATCAGTGTGAAGCCCCGTTGCTTGTTGTTCATGGATCCCCGCTCCTGTGATACCTGGTCTTGAGTAAGTCTTAATATGCAAGCTTCGTGCCCGAACCCATCTTTTTTCGGGTAGTACGGCACATGCTAGCAAAAAACCAATAACCCATTGATTTAAATTTATTTTTCAGGAAGAAATGCGGTCGATTTGTTGCGTCAAGCGAACACCGCCGCCGGATAACAACGCGCTTTATACCCCTCACCATCGAAATTTCATCGGTTGTGTCGATTTTTCGACAGATCTCGATTATTCGGCTTTTTTCAGTTTTTCGAGTTGTTCGGTCAAAAAGTTAAGTTCCTTGGGGTCGCTAACCTCGTTGCCGGCGAGCAACCCACCCAGCAGAATGCGCGCGCGCTCGACCTCGCCCATGTCCTCCAGCAAAAAAATGCGCATCTGCCGCGCCCACCCCGACGCCTGCCCGGCGTGCTGCGTGATCGCCTCGGCGTAACGCAAGGCGAGCGGCATATCCTTCAAGCGATGCCGCGCCATGATCGCGCAATGCGCGAGCCAGCGCCAACGCTGATTGGGCCGCGCCAAGAACTCGCGATGCACAAATTCGCAAATGATGCGCTGGCGCGGCTCATCGTTGACTTGTCCGTAAAGGCGCGAAGCCATCATCAGCGGATATTGCGCCGCCGGATCGAGCAGCAGCGCGGCCCTCAACCACTCGGTCACGCGCGCGTAATCGAGCGACGCATACGGGATGCTGATGCCCGGCTGATTGTCGAACGCTTGCAAATAGAGCGACAGCGCCTGGGATAACAACTGCGGCTCGCCCAGGCTTAACACCCGCAGCGCGGCCCCGGGCAACGGCGATCCCAGCGCCGCGGCGCTCGCCACCGGCCGCGCCTCGAAAAAGCGCAATGCGCCGTGCAATAAAAGCGCCGCCATAAACAGCGCCAGTACCCAGCGCGGCACCGCGCTCAACGCGCGTTCGGATTCGTAAAGCCGGCTGCGCAGCACGCGCATCAAAAATTACGCCGCTGAAAATCCACCATCGCGGCACCCGCCAGCAGCGCGACGTACAACGCCGCCTGCATCGACAGCATCGCCAACGACAGCCACGATGCCGGCGCGTCGATCAACCACGCGGTTTGCGGCCAGCGGTCGAGTGCCGGCATCACCAGCGCCAGCGCGTCGACCAAGTAGCGCCCCGCCATGTGCGACAACGTATCGCCGCCGCTCACCGGATGCGCGCTAATCAGTTGTATCGCACTCAAGGTGCGCGCCAGCACGTAAAACGCCAGCACCAGCGCCGCGGCGGGGATGAACTGCGCAAACGCCATCACGCAAAACAGTGAAAACGCCGCCATCACCGCGAGTTCCAGCGTAAGTGCCAAGCCCCATTGCAGCAGCGCCGCGGGCGCGGTGGCCAACACCAGCGGCACGCACGCGGCCAGCGCCACCAGCGTGCCAATCGCCAAAAAACCGGCCAGCTTGCCCAAAATGAAATGCGGCCGCGGCAAATCCAGCGCGAGCAGCGCGTCGATGCCCTTGTCGTTGAATTCGCGGGTGATGCTGCCCAGCACATGCGCGCACACGATGAACACCGCGATCCAGCGCGCGCCGGCGGCATAAACACTCAGCCACAGGCGCGTGCTTTCGATTACCGCCAGCTCGGCCGCAAAAAACGCCAGCGCCACCAACACCGCGAGCGCAACGCCGAGCAACCACGGCAAACGCGTGCGGCGCGCCTCCAGCAAGGTATAGTACGCAAGGGTCCGGATGTGTTGCATGGCCGGCAAAGTATAACGAATTACCCTTTTTCAAAAATGCGTCCCCATGGCTGAACCAGTCGTCACCGCGGGATTACCGCCCGTCAAGGCAGGCTTTGTCGCGCGCCACGAAAATCTGTGGCTCGCCTTGATGCTGCTGGCGCTGCATGCCGCCACCGCCTGGGGACTGGGCACGGCATGGGCTTCGGCGTTTTTGCTCGCGCACTTTGGCTTGTTCTTGATGTGGCAGCCGCTGTGGCACGGCAACGGCAAATTGCAAACGAGCCACGCCGCGCTGGCGGTGTTGATTGCCGTCCTGCTCGCCGCCGCGGCCAGTTGGTGGCTGATCGCGCTGTGGCTCGCCGCGCTGACCGCGTTGATCGGCGGCGGCATGCCGGGGTTGAGCGGGCGGCGCCAACGCATGGCCTCGCTGCTGGCGGCGTTGTATTTGCTGGCGCTGTTGTTGATTTGGGTGGTGCCGCAACTCGCGGGCGCCATCGCCGGCGAGGAACTCGTGATAAAGCTGGTGCGTTACGGTTTGCCGCTGATTGCGCTGGCGATACTGTTCATGCGCGGCAACACACCACGCCTCGCGTCCGCGATTACGGTCGATTTGTTCTATAGCGTGATGCTGTTTTTGCTGGTGGCGGCGCTGGTGTTGGGCAGCCTGGTGATTGTGAAAACCAATCAGGGCCAATACCTGGTGGCACTGGCGCAAACGCTGCTGATCATCGCGGTGGCGCTGATCGCGCTGTCGTGGCTGATGAGCCCCAAGGCGGGCTTTGCCGGCTTCGATCAAGTGCTCTCCCGCTACTTATTAAGCGTGGGGCTGCCGTTCGAGGAATGGGTGCAGCGTCTAGCCGACATCGCACAGCGTGAAAACGAGCCGCGGCAATTTTTGGTGGCCGCGATGGAGCATCTGCAGGCGTTGCCGTGGGTCAACGGCCTGCAGTGGGAAACGCCGCTGGAATCGGGCCAAAGCGGCCCGCTCACCACGCATCATGCGGCGTTTGACTTCGACGATTTGAAGCTGCGCATCCACACGCGCTGGGCGCTGTAGCCGGCGATGCTGTTGCATGTGCGCCTGCTCGCGCAAATGATCGGCCACTTTTACGCCGCCAAACAGCGCGAGCAGCAACAGCGCCGCAACGCCTACACCCAGGCGATCCACGAAACCGGTTCGCGGTTGACGCACGATGTCAAAAACCTGCTGCAATCGCTGCAGGCGCTGTGCTCCGCCGCGCAGGATAGCCCGCCGTCGCAATCGGGCGAACTGGTGGCACTGATGCAGCGGCAACTGCCGCAGATCGCGCAGCGCTTGAACGCCACCATGGACAAATTACGCACGCCCGATGCCGTGGACACCAAAAGCACA